>CAMOGR010000001.1 GCA_946614205.1 uncultured Bacteroidales bacterium
CAGAGCGATGCGTCACGGATAGCTGTGAAATGGTTCGACAACCTCCTCTCCAGGACTATCGAGACTGTGGAGGACAATTACCGCAAGTTCCGTATCAGCGATGCCCTGATGTCCATTTACAAGCTCTTCTGGGACGACTACTGCAGCTGGTACCTTGAGCTCGTGAAGCCCGCTTTCGGGGAGGCCGTTGACGGTTATACCTACGAAGCCACGGTCGGATTCTTCGACAAGCTCCTCAAACTGATTCATCCCGTGATGCCGTTCATCACCGAGGAAATCTGGCATGCCATGTCTGACCGTCTCGAAGGCGAAACCATAATGTTCGAGCGCACGCCTGTCGCCGGCCCCTACGACTCGGCCTTCCTCGACGAATTCGACAGCGCCCGCCAGATTATCGCCGGCGTTCGCGGCATACGTGCCCAGAAGCAGATTCCTCCTAAGGAACCACTGCATCTGTGTATAGAAGGCAAGGTTTCCGGGGAACTGCTCCCCGTCATTGCCAAGGCAGCCTTTATTGAAGGCTTCGACGAGTCTCTTCAGGGAGCTTCCGTCAGTTTCATAGTCGGAACCGTCAAGTGCAGCGTGCCTCTTGCCGGGCTTGTCGACACCGAGGCCGAGAAGGCCAAGGTCCTTGCAGAGCTTGAGCACCAGCGCAAGTTCCTTGCTGGCGTACGCGCCAAGCTTGCCAACGAGAAGTTCACGTCCCACGCCCCAGCAGCGGTCGTGGAGACGGAGCGCAAGAAAGAGGCCGACGCCCTGGCTCGTATCGAGGCTCTTGAATCATCGCTTAACAACCTATAATTCAACGAAGTATGCTGTATTATCCACTCGGAGTTTTCGGCCCTTGGCAGATTATCATCATCGCCTTGGTGATACTTCTGCTCTTCGGCGGCAAGAAGATTCCCGAACTCATGAAAGGCCTTGGCAAAGGCGTCAAGAGTTTCAAGGAGGGAATCAACGAAATTGACGACCAGGTAAACGGAGCCGACGAACCCAAGAAGAAGGAAGACTCTTCCAAGGAATCCTGAGCGTGGCTGGCAGCGGCACCGACGGGGAGATGTCCTTCTGGGACCATCTTGAGGAATTGAGGGGAACGTTGTTCCGCTCGATTCTCTCGTTATGCCTGTTCGCAGTACTGGGCTTCATTTTCAAGGAACCCCTGTTCCGCGTCATTTTCCTTCCGGCATCGCCCGACTTCATCGTTTACAGGTTGCTCGGATGGACGTTCAACCTCGAACTGATCAACGTGGAGATGGCCGCCCAGTTCTTCGTGCATCTGCAGGCTTCATTCGGCGCTGCGCTCATCCTGGCTTTCCCCTATATTGTCTGGGAATTGTGGAAATTCCTTGTGCCGGCCCTGTACGACAACGAACGCAAGGCGATAGGCGGGGCTTTCCTCATGGCCACCGGTTTTTTCTATCTGGGCGTTGCCGCGGGTTATTTCCTTGTGCTCCCGGCCTGCGTCCAGTTCTTCCTCAACTATTCGGTAAGCTCCATGGTAACCAATGCGATAACCATCAGTTCCTATATGTCGATGTTCACCTCGACGGTGCTGCTGGTGGGAATCGCGTTCGAGTTCCCGACCGTAATATGGGCCCTGTCGCGTATAGGCATCCTGAGCCGCAGCATGTTGCGGAAGGGGCGCAGATATGCGATAGTGGGGGTGCTCATCGTGGCCGCAGCCGTGACTCCGGCAGACCCGCTGTCGATGCTTGTGGTTGCAGCACCTCTGTACCTGCTGTTTGAAATCTCCATCCTGATGTGTCCCAAGGCCAATGATATCAATTGAAAACCTTACGGTAGCCTGGGGTGGATTCACTCTGCTCGACTCTGTGAATTTCCATATCAGCGAGACCGACAAAATAGGCCTTGTAGGCAAGAACGGGGCAGGGAAGTCCACGCTCATGAAGCTTATCATGGGGCTTCAGAATCCCACTTCCGGCCGCATAGACCGTCCGTCCGGCATTTCCATCGGTTATCTTCCCCAGATCATGGAGCACCACAAGGGGCTGACCGTCATGGAAGAGACGATGACGGTCTTCAGCGAGACTTCCGGGATAGAGTCCGAGATAGAATCGCTCACGGCCCTGCTCTCGGAGCGTACCGATTATGAATCAGATTCTTACGCTGAACTCATAACCCGCCTTTCGGATCTCAACGACCGCCTTGCAGTTTCTCACAGCGAGCCCCCCGAGGTGCAGGCGCGTA
Source organism: uncultured Bacteroidales bacterium (assembly GCA_946614205.1). The sequence continues at coordinate 2,209 of CAMOGR010000001.1, forward strand.
AGACCCTTCACGGCCTGGGCTTCCATGACGACGAGCTCGGCCGCAAGACGGAAACCTTCAGCCAGGGCTGGAACATGCGCATAGAACTGGCCAAAATTCTTCTGCGCCGCCCTGACCTGCTGATGCTTGACGAGCCCACCAATCACCTTGACATAGAATCCATCGAGTGGCTTGAGGAATACCTCAAGGGCCGCAGGGGAGCCTTGCTCCTGGTGTCCCACGACCGCAAATTCCTCGACAATGTGACCAACCGGACGGTCGAGATTATGCTCGGGCATATCCACGACTACAAGGTGCCGTACACCAAGTATCTGGAACTCAGGGCGGAACGCATCGCCCAGCAGACCGCAGCCTACGAGAACCAGCAGCGCATGATTCAGAAGACGGAGGAGTTCATCCAGGCTTTCCGCTACAAGCCTACCAAGTCCAACCAGGTGCAGTCGAGAATCAAGGCCCTCGAGAAACTCGACCGCGTGGAAATCGACGAAACCGACAACGTACGCCTTACCGTCAAGTTTCCCCCCGTGCCCCGTTGCGGCGACGTTGCGTACAAGGCCGTCGACCTTGCCGCCGGTTATCCGCAGAAAGTCGTTTTCCGTGGCGCCAACATAGAAATCAAGCGGGGGGAGAAAGTCGCCCTCGTGGGGCGCAACGGCGAGGGCAAGACTACGCTCATGCGTGTGATGACCGGTGAACTTCAGCCTTTGGAAGGGGAGTCTGTGCTGGGGCACAACGTTGTGATCGGCTACTTCGCCCAGAACCAGGAAGAGGTGCTCGACGGCAAGGAGACGGTCTTCAGCACCCTGGACCGCATTGCCGTCGGCGAGGTCCGTACGAAGCTTCGGGATATCCTTGCCCAGTTCCTGTTCCGCGGAGAAGACATCGACAAGAGGGTAAGCGTGCTTTCCGGCGGCGAAAGGGCTCGTCTCGGCATGGCTCGCCTGATGCTCCAGAGTCATAACCTGCTGGCTCTTGACGA
>CAMOGR010000002.1 GCA_946614205.1 uncultured Bacteroidales bacterium
CTGTCGAGATACTCCTCGTACACCCCCTGCAGATATGACTTCTGCACGCCGATGCTGGCCTCGGCCACTATCTGCCCGATGAGGGGCGGACTGAGGCGCGCCTGGCAGAACTTCATCACTGCGTCGTGTACCTTCTTGTTCTTGGTGCAAAGACAGCCTATGCGGATGCCGCATTCGGAATAACGCTTGGACACGGAATCGAAAAGCACCACGTTCTCTTCCAGCCCCTCAAGATGGAAAGCGCTGATGTAAGGCATGCCGGTGTATATGAACTCGCGGTACACCTCGTCGGAGAAGAGGAAAAGGTCGTGCTTGAGGACAATTTCACGCAGACGCTGCATCTCGGCCCTGGTATACAGATATCCCGTAGGGTTGTTGGGATTGCAGATGAGTATCGCCTTGGTACGGGGGGTTATCTGCTCCTCGAACGCCTCTGCGGAAGGCAGGCGGAACCCGTCTTCGATGCTGGTTTTCACGGACTTGATGACTGCGCCGACAGAAATCGCAAAAGCCATGTAGTTGGCGTAGAACGGGTCGGTGACGATAATCTCGTCGCCGGGGCTCAGACAGGCCAGGAAGGCGAAAAGCACCGCCTCGGAGCCGCCGGTAGTTATGATAATCTCGTCGGGGCTGAGGTAGATGCCGTACTCGGCATAGTAGCTCACCATCTTGGTGCGGAGGGAGAGGTAGCCGTCGGACGGACTGTATTCGAGTATTTCGCGGTCTATGTTCCTAAGGGCCTGCAGGCCGCATTCCGGGGTCTTGATATCGGGCTGGCCGATATTGAGATGGTATACATGCACACCGTTGCGCTTTGCTTCCTCGGCGTAGGGAGCGAGCTTGCGAATAGGCGAGCTCGGCATTGCTATAGCTCTCTGACTCAGTTCCATAATTCTATCTGAATGTGTATTTTACGCCCAAAGTTACGGCGAATGCGCGGGTGAGGACCTCACCGGTGTCGGCATACAGGCCGTAAACAAGGTCGAGTTTGTGACGGGGGGAAATGCTGAACGGCACGTTCCCGTTGAAAGCTGCGCTCAGCTGCCTCAGAGGCTTGTCAATGGTATTGGGCTGCCACCACTGCCAGTCGCTGCCCCACGTGGTCGCCCCGGGCACGAGCGGGGAACGGTATGTTCCGTAATTGTTGCTGTAAGTCAGCATGAGCCTGTATGGAGCCGTGCGGAACAATTTGCCGGACAGGCCGAAATGCCACGCAATGTAGCGGTTGTTGTAAATCGCGGTGACGCCGTTGGAAAACTCCTTTGTGAAGAACAGCGGGCCGCAGATTGCCCTTCCGAAATGGGTCCAGCCGGATTTGTACTCCCCGTTCGTAAAGTAGTTGTCGCCTCCGAAGATGTTGAATCCCGGATGCCAGGGAATTACGTTGCCGTCGGCGTCGGTTTCCTTTTCATGCTTGCAGCCCGACTGCCACATTGTATAGTGGAACTCCAGCAGCGCGTCGCTCACCCAGCGGTCTTTGTCTTTCAGGCTGAAGTGCAGCGTGTAGGCGCCGTCGGGCAGATTGTTGAACCGCATCCCGGACTTGTCGCTGTAGGGCTTTTCGTACTGGAAGACAAGCTCGTAATCATCTGCCCTCCAGCCCATACGCAGTTCTTCCGCTCCGCCGTGGTCGCCTATGACGTTTATCTGGTCGCTGCGGCTCCCCTCGCTGGAAGCGTGCCGTCCGGTTGCCACTCGCCAGTAATTTCCCCAGCTCAGGGCCATGGTGCTGCCGGTGGGCGAAGTTCCGCCCCACAGGGCATAATGGTCAAGGCCCAGACGGATATAGAAATGCCTGCGCGTGTCGAAGGTGACGTAACCCTTGAGCCTGTGGACAAGGGCGCCGGACATGTAGCGGTCGTCGATGGTCTTGTAATCGGCCCAGGTGCCGTTGAGCAGAAGGTGTCCTCCGGTGAACGGAATGGCCCACGGCTCGAGCACCAGTTTGACTCCCGGCATTGTGCGGGCGTTGTTGCTCTCTATAATGTGGCCTTCGTTCACGCTGAGCGAGCCAAGGGACCGGTCGGCCCCGAGGAACTCACGTTCGTTGCGCATCATGCCGATATCGGCCCTCAGGACTTCCCAGCGGGCTCCGGCATAGAGTTCGTCCACCATGGGGCGGAATCCCGACACGTCGTATGATGCAGCAAGGGATGCTCCAGCCTGCCACTGGAAGGTCTTCGAGGTATCGAAAGGCTTGTATGCCTGCACAAGGGCGAGGCCGCCGTTGGTTTCGGGCATGAGCCCTCCCTGGTTGGACACCGCCCAGAAAGGCAGCGTCCCACCGGTGCCGATGGCCCCCAGAAGCATCGCGGATACGAAAAAATCGTTCATTACTCGGGCTTATAGGAATCCTTGAGGGTGGCAGTACGGTTGTAAACGGCCTTTTCGGGCGTGGAGTCGGGGTCCTTGAAATAATAGCCGGTGCGCTCGAACTGCACGGCAATGCCGGAGGCATCGTCGACAAGTGCCGGTTCGGCGTATCCTTTCGCCACGACCAGCGAATCGGGATTGAGGAAATCCTTGTAGTCCTTGTCTTCGGGGACCTGGCTCATGTCGGCCAGGGTGAAGAGACGGTCGTAGTTGCGGATTTCTATCTCGCGGGCGTGGGCGATGCTAACCCAGTGAATGGTGCCCTTGACGGAACGCCACTCCCCTGCACCAGGACGGGTGGACGGGTCGTACGTACACTTGAGTTCGACGATATTGCCGTCCCCGTCCTTGATGACCTCCTCGCATTTGACGATGTAGGTGTACTTCAAGCGCACCTCTCCGCCGGGCTTGAGACGGAAGAACTTCTTGGGGGCGTCCTCCATGAAGTCTGCCCTTTCGATATAAAGTTCGCGGGAGAAAGGCACCTTGCGGCTCGCTCCCTCGGGGTCGGCCGGATTGAGCGGGCAGTCGAA
>CAMOGR010000003.1 GCA_946614205.1 uncultured Bacteroidales bacterium
CCCTCCGGGAAACTGACATCCAGAGAGTCTATGAGTACGTAATTGCGTATTTGAAGGCTGCGAAGCACCGCTTCCTACTCCGTCTTTGCGTCGGAATCGGCGAAACGGTATTCAAGCTCGCCGTTCTCGAACTCCGTGGTTGCGATCAGGCCGGGCTTGGGCTGGCGCTCGAAATACTTGGAGATCTCTATCTGCTCCTTGTTCTCGAACGTTTCCTCCATGGTGTCGCGCTCGCCCTTGAATTCCTCGAGCTTCTTGGCAAGCTCCTTCTTCTCGGCGAGAGCTATCTGATTGGCCCTCTGGGCGATGATGACGGTAGTCTCATAGATGTTGCCGGTAGGGGCTGCAAGGTCCTTGATATCCCTTGTCACGGTGTTGTTGGGTACTTTCTTTTCCATATATCAATACTTTTCTTTTACTTTCTTGTAAATCCTGTCTATCTCGGCGCGCCTAGGTGAATCGGGATACTCGCCGATGAAGTTGAGGTAATCGTCGTAGAAGACGAGGAAGCGCTCCTTCTGCTTGGACTTGACGCTCAGGTTGGCGTAATTGTAGGACGCCATTGCGGTGTAATACAGTATGTCTTCGCGATAGCGGTTCTCGGCGTCGTCCTTGAGGACGTTGCGCAGCGCCACACGCGCCGCCTTGTAGTCCTCCATCTTGTAATAGAGGTACGCATTCTCGTATGCCTTGCGGTCCAGGCGGTCTTCAAGGTCTTCCACCATGTGGTCGCAGACCGTACGGTATTCCGTATCAGGGTAGTTCAGAAGATACTCGTGGATGGCCGTAAGGCACTTGTAGGTAGGCGTCTGGTCAAGCTCGTAGCGCAGGGTTTCGCGGAACAGACAGTCCAGGCGAAGGAATTCCGCGTTCTGGGCGAACGAACTGCGGGGGAAATTGCGGATGAAGTTGCCGAAATTGGTTTCAGCCGTGAAATAATCCTTGGCCCTGTAGTTGCTCAGGCCCCAGTAGTACTGGACGGTATCGTCGCGGGCGGTGCCGTTGGTGATGTAGGACAGCGACTCGAAGAGCTGGCTGGCCTTGGAATACTTGCCCTGGTTGAAATAATCGAAGGCCGCCGCGTACTTGAGCTCGGTGTCGTTGCTCTCGAGTAGCGTCTCATACGCCGTCTTGCAGGAAACTGCGGCGGCGAGGGTCAATATCAACAGTACCGGTAAACGCTTCATTGCTTGAGGAATTTTTCTGCGTCGAGGGCGGCGCGGCAGCCGGAAGCCGCAGCGGTGATGGCCTGGCGGTATCTGGGGTCCTGTACGTCTCCGGCAGCGAAAACGCCCTCAACGTTCGTATGGGACGTGCGGCCGTCGGTGACGATGTACCCTTCGGAATCGGTCTCGACCCAGGGGGCGAAGAGCGCCGACTGGGGGTTGTGGCCTATGGCGAGGAAAAAGCCGTCGATGCGGATGTCGAAGACCTCGCCGTCCTTGCGCTCCAGGCGGGCGCCGGTGACGCCGCTGCTGTCACCGAGCACCTCGCGGGTGTTGCAGTTCCAGAGAATTTCTATGTTGGGGGTAGCCTTGACCTTCTCCTGCATGGCGACCGAGGCCCGGAGAACGTCACGGCGCACTATCATGTACACCTTGTTGCAAATGCCGGCAAGATACGAGGCCTCCTCGCAGGCGGTGTCTCCCCCGCCCACGACGGCTACGTCCTTGCGGCGGTAGAAGAAACCGTCGCACGTAGCGCATGCGGATACTCCAAGGCCGCGGAACTTCTGCTCGGAAGGCAGGCCGAGGTAGCGTGCAGTGGCTCCGGTGGCGATAATCACGGCCTCGGCTTCCAGTTCTTTCTCGCCGTCTACAGTAATGCGGAAGGGACGCCGGGAAAGGTCTGCAGCAGTGACCGCTCCGCTGCGTATGTCGGCTCCGAGACGCACGGCCTGGGCGCGCATGTCGGCCATCAGGGCGTTGGCGTCGACTCCGTTGGGATAACCCGGGAAATTCTCAACCACCGTGGTGGTCGTAAGCTGCCCGCCGGGCTCAAGCCCCTCGTAAAGGACGGGGGAAATGGCTGCACGGGAGGCGTAGATGGCGGCAGTGTAGCCCGCAGGGCCGCCGCCTATGATAAGGCATTTAACTTTTTCTGTCATCGCACCAGGGTGATTGTGTTGTTGGAATTATAGCGCAGGCGCCTCACGGCGGTGTTCACCTTGCCTGCGGCGTCGAACCGGAAATCGGTCTGGAGGCCCTTTCCGGGGGTGGTGGCAAGCTGTGCGGGCCAGATTTGAGGGTCCTTTCCCAGAGTCGAGCCGAAGTAGTACATCAGGTCGTAGCCCTGGAACACCCACTGACCGGGTTCACCCTTGAAGACGGCGCGGTAGCTGTCGCTGAAGCGCCGGACGTCGGAACTTGCAGGGTCGGCGTAATAAGTCGCGGTGATGCGGGTTGCAGCCGCGTGAATGCTTTCTATCTCGAGTTCGTCGATGGAACGGAGCCTCGAGGTGCTGTAGACCACGTTGTGCCCGCCGCGAAGGTTCATGAGTGCCGCATCGCGCACAGCAGTGGCACAGAAGGAATCGTTGTCGGAGGCCAGCACGAAACGGCAGGTCCCTGCGACGGCGCCTTCGTATGCTGCTGCACTGGAGTTGATTTCGTAGTTGATTCCGGCCTCGCTGAGCTTGAGGGCGAGACGGCGGGACATTTCGCCCGCAGCGTCTTCGGCGCTCTGCAGAAGGATTACGGCGTCACCTCCGCGAAGCTCCTCGGAAACCCAGCGCACGAGGTCGTCCACCTGGGCCTCCCAGCCTGAAGGCGCCTGGATTATGCCGTACCTGTCGGTAAGCGCAGCGACCTTGGGGTCGAGCGGGGAAATCAGATACTTGCCCCGAAGCCTCGGAAGCAGGCGCGTAACGTCCTCATAACTGACAGGGCCGATTATCAGGTCCGACTCCGAAAGGGCGGAGACGGAAGGGAACTCGACCGTGGAATCGTAAACGGTGATATCGTAACGGACATCGTCGCCGGAAAGCTTGTCGGCGGCCATCAGCACCCCGCTGTAGAAATCGAGGAAATTGCTGTTGGGGACATCCGTGCTCTTGAAAGGAAGGATGAGCGCCACTTTCCTGTTCCAGACGGCATCCAGTTCGGCCTGGAGCTCCTCATCGCTCTTGATGGGGACGAAAGGCGTGACGGCATCGACCGAAGTGCTATCCTTGGCGGGACGTCCGCCCGGAAACAGATACCACTGTGCCGACGCCCCGACGGGAAGGAGCATCAGAAGTATAATCGTGGCAAGAAAGTGTCGTTTCATAATGTCTGGGTAAAACTCATTAGTCTCTTGCAGAATCCGGACCACGAGAGAATCTCCTTCTGCTCGCGGATGTGTTTTTTGCATTCCTCCTGCATGCCGGGGGTACCGAAGAAACGCAGAATCCCCTCCCTGACGCATTCAGGGTCCGGTGAAGGCACGACCAACCCCGTGCCCGTACCTTCGACGGTGGCGCGCAGCGAACCGGTGTCGGTAACTATCATCGGCACCTCGAAGTG
>CAMOGR010000004.1 GCA_946614205.1 uncultured Bacteroidales bacterium
AGCTCCTCGCAGACGGCGCCGACCTCAATTCCATCAAGGAATTGCTTGGCCACAGTTCGCTTGCAGCCACCCAGGTCTATACGCACAATACCGTCGAGCGCCTGCAGAAGGTTTATACTAACGCCCATCCAAGGGCAAAAAACGGAGGTAAAAATGGAGATTAAACTCAAAACCCTCAAGTTCGAAGCCGATGAAAGACTCACCGCCTTCGTAGAAAAGAAAGTCAATCGTCTGGAGAAGTTCTTCCTCCCCGGTGTTCCCCCCGAGACGGAAGTCGCCCTGGAGAATGTGAAAGAAGGCAAGAAGGCCAAGCTCCACATTCATCTTCCCGGTGACGACCTTATCATCGAAAGGGTCGCAGACACCTTCGAGAATGCCGTTACCGGTGCCGTGGACGCCATGAAGGAGAAGCTTACCCGCACAAAGGAAAGGGTATTTGACAAATAACATGCTGCGTAATGCAGCGACAAATGGGGCGGCCTCAGGGCCGCCCTGTCTTTGAAATATGAAGCAGATTATAGAATGCGTTCCCAATTTCAGCGAGGGACGCGACCACAAAGTAATAACCGAAATAGTAACCGCAATTGCTTCTACCGATGGTGTCAAGGTGCTTGACACGGACCCCGGGGAAGCCACCAACCGTACCGTAGTCACATTTGTAGGCGAGAGTGCCGCAGTGTGCGAGGCCGCTTTCCGCGGAGCTGCCAAGGCTCAGGAACTGATTGACATGCGCACTCATCACGGCGCCCATCCCAGGAGCGGTGCGCTCGACGTGCTGCCGCTGATTCCCGTGTCGGGAATTACGCTGGAGGAATGCGCCTCTCTTGCCCGCAGTCTTGCCGAGCGCCTGTATCGCGAGCTCGGAATTCCGTGCTACTGCTACGAGGCGGCGGCGTTCAAGCCTGAAAGGAAGAATCTTGCCGTTTGCCGGGCAGGGGAGTACGAGGCTCTTCCGGAGAAGATTGCAGACCCTCAGAGGCGTCCCGATTTCGGCCCGTCCGAATACAATGACACCGTGGCACGCAGCGGTGCGACGAACGTGGGGGCGCGCAACTTCCTCGTCGCAGTCAATTTCAATCTCAACACCACCTCTACGCGCCGCGCCATGGCAGTCGCCTTCGACGTGCGCGAGAAGGGCCGCAAAGCCCGTGAGGGCGGCAGTCTTACCGGCAAGCTGCTGAAAGACGCTGACGGCAACCAGATATGGATTCCCGGCACCCTCAAGGGATGCAAGGCGATAGGCTGGTACATAGACGAATACGGCATAGCCCAGGTGTCCATGAACATCACTGATATTTCCGCAACTCCGCTTCACGTCGCCTTCGAGGAGGTCAGCCGCGCCGCTGCTGCAAGGGGCCTCAGGGTTACGGGCGCTGAGATTGTCGGACTCGTGCCCAAAAAGGTGCTGCTCGATGCCGGACGCTTCTATCTGGAGCGTCAGCAGCGTTCTCTCGGAATCAGCGAGGACGAGATTCTCAAGATTGCAGTAAAGAGCATGTCGCTGGACGACCTCGGGCCGTTCGACCCGCACAAAAAGGTCATCGAGTTCCTCATGCAGGATGCTGAACAGGAGGCCGCACGGCACCGTCTTGTCCGCATGACGGCCGAGGGCTTTGCCCGTGAGACGGCCTCGGAATCTCCCGCTCCCGGCGGAGGTTCGATATCCGCGTACATGGGGGCGCTGGCTTCGGCACTCGCCACCATGGTCGCCAACCTGTCTTCCCACAAACGTGGCTGGGACGAAAGATGGAAAGAGTTTTCGGACATCGCGGAGCGGGGCCAGGCGCTTATGCAGGAACTGCTCGACCTGGTAGATGAAGATACAGCCGCGTTCGACCGCATCATGGCCTGCTTCGGCATGCCCAAGGGGAACGAAGAAGAAAAGGCGGCTCGCGCTGCGGCAATCGAGGCCGCTACTCTGAATGCCGCAAGCGTACCTCTCCGCACCATGGAAGCTGCGCTCAGGACTTTCCCGTTGCTGCTCGAAATGGCTCGCAAGGGCAATCCTGCCTCCGCCTCGGACGCTGGCGTGGGTGCTCTTGCCGCCCGTGCGGCATGTCGCGGCGCAGCCCTGAACGTGCGCATCAACGCTTCCGGTCTTTCGGACAAGGCACCGGCGGAGCCTCTTCTCGCCCGTGCAAAGGAGATTGAAGAGCAGGCTCAGGTGCTTGAAGCACAGGTACTTGAAGAAGTATACAAACATATCGACGCCTGAAATGGACAAGTTCAAGTCAGCTATCCTTGCCGGCATTCCGGACGTTCTTCCGGAGCCCCGGCCCTATGATTCATCGGTCAACCATGCGCCCAGGCGCAAAGACATACTTACCAAAGAGGAGAAGAAACTTGCCGTGCGCAATGCACTCCGCTATTTTGCACCGAAGCATCATGCCGTTCTAGCTCCTGAATTCGCCCGCGAGCTGGAAGAATACGGACGTATCTACATGTACCGTTTCCGTCCCGGGTATGACATGTACGCCCGTCCGCTGGACGCCTATCCGGCGAGATGCACTCAGGCCGCTGCAATCATGGCGATGATTCAGAACAACCTCGATCCGCGCGTGGCCCAGCATCCTCACGAACTCATCACATACGGTGGCAACGGCGCCGTCTTCCAGAATTGGGCGCAATATCTGCTGACCATGCAGTATCTTGCCAATATGACTGAGGAACAGACGCTTGCGATGTATTCAGGTTTCCCCCTGGGGCTTTTCCCGTCGCACCGGGACGCCCCTCGTGTCGTGGTGACCAACGGCATGGTCATTCCCAATTATTCCAAACCGGACGACTGGGAGCGACTGAACGCCCTTGGAGTGTCGCAGTACGGGCAGATGACTGCCGGATCCTATATGTATATCGGTCCGCAGGGCATCGTTCACGGCACGACGATTACCGTGATGAATGCCGCCAGGATGCAGCTCCGCAAGCGCGGACTCGACGGAGACGACCGCGGCGGCGTGCTTTTCGTCACTGCGGGCCTCGGCGGCATGTCCGGTGCCCAGCCCAAGGCTGGCAACATCGCCGGCGTGGTGAGTGTGACTGCGGAAATCAACC
>CAMOGR010000005.1 GCA_946614205.1 uncultured Bacteroidales bacterium
CGACAACACGTTTAATATACAAGACTCCGGAGCTGGACAGCAGCGAGCTGCTGCCGGAAGGCGTCCTGGCGTCCTCCGATGCGACTACGTTCGACTCGACAGACATGACGGAAGTCATTGGAATCGAGGATGAATTGATTATCTGACAATTGATTAACAAAAAAGCCAAATGAAAAGTCTTTTAGAATACAGGACTCCCGAGATGGAAAGCGAATGCCTTTTGTCCGAGATCATTTGCGCCTCCTTCGATCCGGCAAACAATACGGAAGAAATGGAATGGGAACCTGAAATCAAACTTTAATTGACGAAAACAATGAAAAAATACCAGAATCAAATCATCATGGCCCTCGCTTGCGTAGCCCTGGCAGCATGCGCACCCAAGGAAATCGTTCCCGAAGGCCCCGATAGCAAGGTGGAGGACAGTGAATTCACCTATACCCTTACGATAGGCGAAGCTACCAAGGCAGTCCTGGAGGACAACCACATCGCCTGGCAGTCCGGCGACGTAATCGGCTGGTTTACCGACAAGGCCGGCAGCTCCGAGGTCAATATGGCCACGACACCCCGTAGCTTCAAGGTAAGCAGCACCGCAGCGCTTGCGGCGGGCTCCAAGAGCTACGCATATGCACCGTACAAGGCAGGCGACCAATCAAAGACCGCAGCGCCCCTCTGCATCCCCGCATCGCAGGACGGTGCCGCCGTCAAGGACGCCATGCCTCTTGTCTCCCTGCCGATAGAGATTGCCGCCGGAATGCCGGCTGCAACCGAAACCCCTGCAGGCGAGGCCCAGTTCATGAATATGGGAGCCCTGATCCAGTACAATGTGTACTCCAGCAACTCCGCATACGCCTCCGAGAAACTCTCGAGCGTTAAGTTCGCCTCCACTTCGGCAATCGCCGGCAACTTTACGGCGGACCTCACCGCAGTTGCTCCGGATGCCGTTCCCGCTCCCTCAGGCCTGACGGAGAAGGCCGTCACCTCCACCCTGGCAAGCGCCACCGCCGTTGGCAGCAGCAAGTCCGACGCCGTCAAGGTTTACCAGGTCGTCGCCCCCGGCACCTGGTCCGGCACCATCACTGTGGAGACCGATGCCGCAACCTACGAATACAGCATCAGCAGCGTCGAATTCCCACGCAGCAAAGCCAGGCCCATAAGTGTCGATCTTGCCAGCACCGGCGCCACCCGTACCGCGAAGGGCGGAAGCGGCACCGATGATGTGGAGACCCTGCTTACCGCTCACACGTGGGCCCTTAAAGGCGTTATGGAAGCTGGCGTGTCCGTCACTTCATCCATTGGCAACAAGCTTACGCTGAATGCAAACCATACAATGTCCTTCGACTGCTCAGCAAACGGCGGTCAGACTTACGACCACACATGGGTAGGCGGATTGATTGCCCCCGATGCTTATGGCAATGTAAGCGATATGGGTTGGTCCGTATCTTCCAACGGCGGAAAGAATTACATCAACGTTACCGGCTTCCTGCTGGTATTCGCACAGGAAGACGTAGCAGGCACGTACGAAATCAAGGAACTCACGGACAGCAAGTTCTCCACAGAAATCATCACTTACGATGAGGCATGGACATTCGTATTCGAGGCTGCCGGGACCACCCCGGAGCCGCCTCAGCCCGGTACTCTCACAAGTCCTTACTGGCACAGCTTTGCCGACGGCGACTGGGGCATCGGTCCCGCATACGACTGGGGCGGTTGGACTGACGGTTACTATTTCGATCAGCTGACCAATCCCTACACTCTCGACGGTGCCGTCTGGACCATTTCCAATGCCGGATACTTCGAGTGGGTTGGCACGGAAGGCTGGCGCAAGGGCATCCAGCTTGGAGCCAACAGCGTCCAGGTGAGCAATTTCACTCTCTCTTCCGACAGCTTCCCCGGCACGATTACCAACGTCACCCTCGGTTACAACGCCCCCGGTAACGTTTCCGGTATCACCGTCAGCTGTAAGGTCGGCGGATCTGCCTTTGGCTCACCAGTCACTCACGGAGACGGTGACTACGAGGCGGTGTTCACTGGCTCCGCGAGCGGTCAGATCGTCATTACGATCGACTCTCCGGCCAAGTGCCCTGTCTACCTGTACTATCTGAGCATCGATTTTACACCCAACTGACTGCCTGACGGGCCCTCCCAGCAGGGAGGGTTCGCCCCGGCGGGGTACAGCCTGGTCTGGAGCGACGAGTTTAACGACGGCGAAGCCCTTTCTACCAACTGGACCTTCGAGACAGGTGGCACCGGATGGGGAAACGGCGAGAAGCAGTACTACTGCGCCGGAGGCGTCGCTCCCGGCGGGGAGAAGACAGCGGAGATAGTGGACGGCGCCCTGCGCATCACGGCCCGCAAGGTGACGGCTTCATCGGCAACGGACAACTGCTCTTATGTTTCCGCCCGTATGAACACAAAGGACAAGTGGAAGTACGGCTACATAGAGATGAGGGCAAAGCTGCCCGTGCAGAAGGGCACATGGTCCGCTTTCTGGATGCTCCCGGACAAAAACAAGTACCCGGCCTGGGTGAGGGACGAGTCGAAGAAAGGCGGCGAGTTGGACATCATGGAATACGTTCCGAATGACAATCCAGCCGAGTATTACTTCTCCGCCCACAGCTACAACGCCACGCCTGAAGCTGGCGGCGACAGCGGATACGTGGATCCCGTTTCAGGCAAGAAGTACTCCTATTACGGCTCTTGCGGCATAACGAATCCCGATTCCGAGTGGCACTGCTTCGGAATGGAATGGACGCACGGGTACGTGAAAGCCTACCTTGACGGCAAGCAGTTCTACTACGCTCCGAACCCGTCACCGGATTTCAGCAATCCTGTTGCAAATCCCGACTGGGGCTTCGACAAGGAGTACTACATCAAGCTTAACCTTGCACTCGGCGGCAGCTGGGGCGGGTCCATCCCTGCCAACTTCAGCACGGCCGTATACGAAATAGACTACGTAAGAGTATATCAAGTCCAGTAAGCAGACATGAAACTGCACATTCTTTCCTGTATCCTGCTGCCTCTGGTGGCGGCCTGTGCCACCGCGCCGGTGCAGGAGCTCCATATCGTACCGCAACCGGCCTCTGTGACCATTGAGAAAGGTTCGGTTTGCCTTGCCGGCGAATCCGTCTGGGTGGACGAATCCCTCGGTCACGAGGCGTTCAACGCCGTATCCGACTTTGCCTGGCGGCTGTCCTCGGCATCGGGACAGAAGAGCGCCATGGCGTCTTCTCCCGA
>CAMOGR010000006.1 GCA_946614205.1 uncultured Bacteroidales bacterium
CCGCAAGCCGCATGTCAAGGGCATCAGTGCGAAGGTCATCAATGCGGTGTGCCTGGCCGGCGATTCATATCCTTCCACTCCCATCGGCATCAATCTTCCCAATGCCGACTGGATTCGCCGCGACTACGGCTCCAAGAGCGTTACGATTGCCAACATCACTCACGCCTACACTTATTCGGCGGAGGAGATGCCTTCCAGTGTGCTTACCGAGTTTGCCTGGGACGATGCGGAGATTGCCCGCAGCAAGAAGTACGGTTCTTATGCCGACGAGATTCATACCGATCTTCATGAATGCCTCGGCCATGGTTCCGGGCAGTTGCTGAAGGGCGTTTCTTCCACTGCCATGGGTGAATATGCTTCGGCTCTCGAGGAGGCGCGCGCCGATCTGTTCGGCCTTTGGTATTGCGCCGATCCCAAGATGGTCGAGCTTGGTATAATGCCCGATGCTGAGGCTTACAAGGCCGAATACGACAGTTATATCCGCAACGGTTTGCTGGTTCAGTTCAACCGTGTCGAGTTGGGGCGTCCCAATACCGAGGCTCACATGCAGGACCGTAAGCTTATCAGTGAGTGGTGCTATCGCAACGGCGACGGTGTGATTCAGATGCGTCAGCGTGACGGTAAGACTTTCTTTGTCGTTACTGATTATGAGGCTTTGAGGGGGCTGTTCGGTAAGTTGCTTGCTGAGATTCAGCGTATCAAGTCCGAGGGCGATTATGCTGCTGGTAAGGCTCTTATAGAGACTTATGCTGTGAATATCGATCCTCAGTTGCACAAGGAGGTTAAGGACCGTTACGAGGCTCTCAATCTCAAGCCTTACGGCGGATTTATCAATCCTGATATCGTTCCTGTGCAGAAGGGGGGTGTAATAACCGACTATGTTTTGGTGTATCCTGACAATTTCCTTGAGCAGATGCTGTCGTATGGTAAGAATTACGGTATTCTTTGATTGATTCCGGTTTAATCAGGTTTTAGCTGACAGCTTCTGCCTGCACGACAACTGCCTCCGGCCTCATATTACAAAAATCCTTCGCTGCGCTGCGGATTTTCAAAATCGGCCGGAGGCAATTGTCTTTCCGGCGGCTGTCAGAATGCCAAAACCGACCGAGTCGCTGAAAATTATCAGTTTCGGCCGGAGGTGATTGTCTGTCAGGCAGTTGGCGGGTTACGAATGAACTACGCTTCTCTGTAGATTATCAGGTCCTGGTGGAGGTAACAGTCGGTTATTTCCTGTATTGTAGAATCAGGTTTTTCTTGTGGCCGGACAGAGTGAAGGCGGGGGATTGGAAGACTTTGCCGCTTAGCGTTACCGTTCCGGAGGGTTCGGTGCGGTAACGTTCCAGCAGGGTGCAGAGTTTGCTGAATGTGGGTGCGCTGAACGAGTAGTTTTCGAGGATGCGCCACAGGACGTAGCGCCAGTGTTTGTATTCGAGCAGCCGGGGTACGTTTATTTCGAGTATGGCGGCTTTGTCTTCAGGGGTGTGCCTTACTGTATTTGCCTCTGCTTCAAGGTAGTAGTCTTCTGCGATGTCGTCGGTCTGGCGTATGCGGGCCATGTCGTCGCAGAGTGTCTTGACGAAGGAGGGGTTGATTTCGTCAAAAACGGGGAAAACCAGGTTGCGTATCTTGTTGCGCCTGGCATCGTTTCTCTCGTTGGTACTGTCTTCCCTCCAGTCGAAGCCCCTGTCCGTCATCCACTTGCGTATTTCTTCCCGGCTTGTTTCGAGCAGCGGTCTAGATATCTTGATTGTTTCGGATGCAAGTGAGCCGGAGGCCGGAATCCCTCTCAGGCCTTTTGTTCCGGAGCCTCTCAGAAGGTTGAGGATGAGCGTTTCGGCGTTGTCGTTGGCGTTGTGGGCTGTGGCGAGGGTGTCGAAGCCGTGCTCGCGGCAGAGTCTGGTGAACCAGTCGTAGCGGAGTTCGCGGGCTGCCATCTCTACGGAAACTCCGTGTTCCGTGGCATATTCTTGAGTGTCGAAATGCGTTACGAAGCATTCCACGCCCATTGTTTTACATTCCTGTCGGACAAACGCTTCGTCGCCGTCGGATTCGTCTCCTCGCAGTCGGAAGTTGCAGTGCGCGGCTGCAAACGAAGCCCCCGGGAATAACTCGGGGGCTCTGTGCAGCATATACATCGAATCTATGCCGCCGCTTACTGCAAGCAGAACTTTCATTACTTGAGGTCCTTGTTGCCGAATGCGAAGGTAAAGTTGAACAGTAGGAAGTCCTTGAACTGTATCTTGCTCTTCACGCCGTCGATTTCCACGATAGGGTCGTAGAGCAGCCAGGTGTTGAGGCCGATCTTGAAGAACTTCGTGAGCTGCCAGTCAATCTTGTTGTCCCAGTTGACCCTGACCTGGGTGAAGGGATGGTCCAGGTAGTCGGTGAAGAGGACCAGCTGGGTCTCGTACTTGAACTTGTCGTTGATGGAGAACTTGGCGTTGGCCTTGACGGATGCACCGAGCTGGAACAGGGCGCTGTAGTAAGGATATACGTCCACTGATGAAGGGTTCTCTGGCATGCCGTACTGCTGGCGGAGCCGGGGCTCGGTAACTATCACTACGCTTCCCGTGAGGGGGGAAATGTTGACGTCGAACCAGGGAACTGGCTTCCATTCAGCACCGAGCGCCAGATTGTTGTAGGCAGGGGAGAGAAATGTCGACTTGACTTTGCTGACCCTCCAGGCTTCGAACTGCTCCTGCCACTCGGATCTCATGTGCTGGAGTTCCTCCTGCATCTGGGGAGTCATGTCCGGTTCGTTCTCCATTTCCTTGTACCATCTTTCCGGATAGTCGTTGTAGTCGGAATAGGAGTCGGAGAACTGTGAACGGAAGTCGTAGCTGGCGGTCCAGTTCCATTTCTCGCTTGGAGTCTTGAGGGAGAACTTGCTCTCGAAGTAGATGCGGTCGTTGCTCTTCTGGAGTATGTAGTCCTTGTCGGCGGACCAGATGAAGCCGTATTGCATCTGGAGACGGTTCTTCCAGGTTACGCGGTCCTTTACGTAATGGGCCTTGGCATCGAGCCCGGTGCTGAGGGTGATGTTATTCACGCCGCCGGCAGCCCAGTTGTACAGGGATGTCTGGTTGACGCCGATATCGAAGTTGAAGGAGTGGTCCCAGTATTTGGGTTTGACGACGGGAGCCTCCTCGGCGGGAGCGGATGCAAAGGCTGCTGCAGCATCGGCGGCAGCCTTCTGGGCGTCGTCCTGTGCTGATGCAGCGGTGCAGAGTGCGGCCAGTGCGCCCAGGGTAAGGAATATCTTTTTCATGTCAATAGGAAATTGCGAATACAACTCTGCGGTGCGAAGGCTTGCCGGAGAAGATGTCGGTGCCCTCTTCCTCGCAAACGTAACTGTCGACGGGGATGCAGCGTATGGTGGCCTTGGTGGCGTCCTTTATTGCCTGCTCGGTCTCCGTGGTGCCGTCCCAGTGGCAAAGGAGGAACTTGCCCTGCTGGATGCGGACCTTGAAGTCTTCCCAGCTGTCGCATTTTTCGACATTGGCCTCACGGAATGCGAGGGCCTTGTCGTAGATGTTCTTCT
>CAMOGR010000007.1 GCA_946614205.1 uncultured Bacteroidales bacterium
TCGGCATGTGGAACGTCGGTTATCAGCACGGACTTGCCATGGGACAGACCGGAGTCCACATCCTGGAATACTTCTGGTTCGGTTTCCTCAAGGTCCTTCCCCTCTACATCGTATCCTACCTCGTGGGCCTCGGCATCGAGTTCGCCTCCAGCCAGATACGCGGAGAAGAAGTTTCCGAGGGCTACCTCGTCAGCGGCTTCTTCATCCCTCTCATCGTCCCCGTGGACATTCCCCTTTGGATGCTCGCCATCGCCGTGGCTTTCGCCGTCATCTTCGGCAAGGAGGTCTTCGGCGGCACCGGCATGAACATCTGGAATCCCGCCCTCCTCACCCGCGCCTTCCTGTTCTTCTCGTACCCCAACTACATGTCGGGTTCCGAGTGCTGGATTGCATTCAAGAAGGGTGAAACCGCAGTGGCCGACGCCTTCACCGGCGCCACTCCCCTTGCGCTCGACGGCGCTCCCGCCCAGTACGGCACAGGATTCTGGGACCTCTTCATCGGAACCGTTCCCGGAAGCGTCGGCGAGACATCGGTCATAGCTATTCTGCTCGGAGCCTGCCTGCTCCTGTGGACCGGCATCGCAAGCTGGAAAATCATGTGCGGCAGCATCGCAGGCGCCCTTCTCGTCGGCTGGATAGGCAACGTCGCCGGCATCACCGACATTCCCTGCTGGATGCAGCTCCTTTACGGCGGCTTCGCATTCGGCACCGTGTTCATGGCCACAGACCCCGTAACGTCCTGCCAGACAGAGACCGGCAAGTGGATTTACGGTCTTCTCATCGGTATGCTCTGCATCACCGTGCGCCTCTTCAACCCCGGCTACGCCGAGGGCATGATGCTCGCAATCCTGCTCATGAACACCTTCGCGCCTCTGATCGACCATTGCGTCACCGGCGTTCACATCTCACGCAGAGCCAAGAAATTCAAAACCGCATAAGCCATGAATACAAACAGTAACGTTTACACAGTCGTGTACACTACGGTCATAGTCGTGATCGTAGCGGCGGTGCTCGCTTTCGTGGCAGGCAAGCTGGGTCCCGCACAGGACGCCAACGCCAAAGCGGAAACCCTCCGCCAGATGATGTCCGCGGCAGGCGTCAAGCCCACCGAGGAACTCTATTCCACCAAGAATGCAGGAATCCTGCAGCTCTACGCAGACAATATCGAGAATGCCTACACTATAGGCCTCGACGGCAGCAAGAACGGTACGCTCTCCATTTCCAAGGACAACATCGAGCTTGTAGACAGGCTCAAGCCCCAGAACAAGGCCATCAAGGACGGTGGCCAGGAAGCTACCCTTCCCGTCTATGTCTTCAAGAGCGGCATCACCGTCATACCAGTATACGGTGCGGGCCTCTGGGGCCCCATCTGGGGATATGTCGCATTCGAGCCTGACTGCCGGACCATCGCAGGAGCCTATTTCGACCATGAGTCCGAGACTCCCGGCCTGGGAGCCAAAATCAAGGACGAGCCCTGGTTCAGGGAGAAGTTCCGCGGCCGCAAGGTACACTTCGGCGGCGAGCCCCTTTTCAATCTCTCTAAAAACGCAGAGGCCACCGGAGCCGACAATGCAGTAGATGCAATCACCGGAGCCACAATGACTTCCAAAGGTCTGAACGAGGCCGTCAACGTCTGGTTCAAAGCATACGAAAAGCACCTGTCATCCCAGGGAGCAGCCTCCGTGCAGCCGGCGGAAGACAGTGTCAGGCCTACAAACGCAGAGGAGGAATAATCATGGACAGCAAACTTAAAGAAACCATTCTCAATCCGATTCTGAAGGGCAACCCCATCACCGTCCTCATTCTCGGTATTTGTTCTTCCCTTGCAGTCACCGTACAGCTCAAGGGAGCGCTCGTGATGGCTCTCTCCGTCACCCTCGTCACAGGCCTTTCCAGCCTCGTGTGCTCGCTGCTTCGCAACACCATTCCCATGCGCGTCCGCATCATCGTCCAGCTTGTGGTCGTGGCCCTCATGGTCATCCTTGTGGACCAGATTCTCAAAGCCGGCGAAGGCACGTACGCCATAGACAAGCAGCTGAGCGTTTACATCGGCCTGATCATCACCAACTGCATCGTGATGGGACGCATCGAGGCGTTCGCCCTCGGAAACAAGCCCATCCCCTCGCTTCTTGACGGTCTCGCCAACGGCGTCGGCTACGGCTTGATCCTCATCATCGTGGCCTTCTTCCGCGAGCTCCTCGGAAGCGGCACCCTCTTCGGGTTCCAGGTGCTTCCTGCAGGCTATATTCCCAACAACCTCGTAATCCTCCCGCCTTTTGCCCTCATCCTCCTCGGATGCATAATCTGGGTTCAGAGGGCCCTGGACAAGGATCTTCAGGAAAAATAATACGCGAGCCCTATGGAATACATCAGCTTATTCGTAAAGTCGATTTTCGTTGACAACATGATCTTCGCATACTTCCTGGGTATGTGCTCATACCTGGCGGTATCGAAGAACGTGAAGACAGCAAATGGCCTGGGCCTCGCTGTTATCTTCGTGCTGTTGTTCACCCTGCCCATCAACTGGGTACTCAATACCTACGTGCTCCAGCCCGGCGCTCTGCGCTGGCTCGGACCGCAGTTTGAAAACGTGGACCTCAGCTTCCTCAGCTTCATCATCTTCATCGCCGTCATCGCGGCTTTCGTTCAAATAGTCGAGATGTTCGTCGAGAAGTTCCTCCCTTCGCTGTACTCCTCGCTGGGAATCTTCCTCCCGCTCATCGCAGTGAACTGCTCCATCCTGGGCGGCTCCCTGTTCATGCAGCAGAGGGACTTCACCGGCTTCGGCGAGTCCGCAGTCTACGCCCTCGGTTCCGGCATCGGCTGGTACCTCGCTATCGTAGCCCTGGCAGCCATACGCGAGAAGATGGCTTACTGCAACGTACCCAAGCCCCTCAAGGGCATCGGCATCACGTTCATCACCGTGGGCCTCATGGGCATGGCATTTATGATTTTCATGGGCATTCAACTTTAGACGGATATGAGCCAGACAATCATTGCATCAATCGCAGTCATCGTCATAGTGACGCTGCTGCTCGTGGCTCTTCTGTTGTTCGTGAAAGCCAAAGTGACCCCCAAGGGTACAGTCAAGATAGACATCAACAACGGCAAGAAAACGCTCGACGTGACTCCCGGCGGCAACCTCATGGGTACGCTGGCCGAGCAGAAGATCTTCCTCCCCTCCGCCTGCGGCGGCAAAGCCAACTGCGGCCAGTGCAAGGTGCAGGTGTTCGAGGGCGGCGGTGAGATTCTTCCCACGGAGACCGGTTT
>CAMOGR010000008.1 GCA_946614205.1 uncultured Bacteroidales bacterium
CCCTCAGCCTGCCTATGGAGATTGGCACGGAGGAGTGGTACGACAGCTCCTGGTCCGTTGTCCGCGGGCCGCTTGTCTACGCCCTTCGCATGGATGAAAGATGGACCTGGAAGGAATTCGAAGGCTACTGGAGGTTCTACGGGAAAGGTGCCTGGGAGGTCACTTCCGACAGCCCGTGGAACTATTGCCTCATGCGGGACGGCTTCTCGGCCGACAGCTGCAGCGTACGTGTGTCTTCCGTGAAGGATTACCCCTGGACGGCGAAGGCGGCGCCTGTAGTGCTGACCGTTCCCGCCCGCACCCTGCCCGGCTGGACGTCACCTGCCGGGACTCCGTACTTCAGCCAGAGCGGATTCGACATAGGGGAACCGGCGCGTGTCGAGCTCGTCCCCTATGGTTGTACCAAGTTGAGAATCAGCTGCTTCCCTACACGTAACGTGCCTTGGGACCTTCAGCTTCGCCGCGACTGGAAGCCTCTTGAGTGAGGCTCTCCGCGGCTACAGGCTGTCGGTAAGCTGTTTGAGGAAAGAGAAGGAATCGTCGGCGACTTCCTCCCAGAAATTATTGTACAGTGACTCCGACTCGGAATGAGAGGTGTGGGTGTCGCTGATTACGCGGAAGCTCAGGAACGGGACTCCGTAGTGACGGCATACCTGGGCCACTGCTGCGGACTCCATGTCGCATGCGAGTGCGTCGGGGTAGATTTCCAGTACCTTTGCGTCCTGCTCGGGAGTGGTGAGGAACTGGTCTCCGGAGCATATCAGGCCGTTGTGCACCCTGGTTTTTGACTGCACTGCGAGCGCGGCCTTCACAAGGGCGGGGTCAGCATTGAATATCCTGGGCTGGCCCATCATTTCCCCCGGCAGGTAGCCGTCGCCGCACCATACGTCATGGTACGCCGTGCTGGAGCCTATGACGATGTCAAGTACGTTGATGCCGGGAGCTATGCCCCCTGCGCAGCCCGAGTTGATTATGCAGTCGGGATGCTGTGTAAGTATGAGTTCAGTGGTGCCGCGGGCTGCATCGGCCTTGCCGACTCCCGATTTGACCATTCCGCGCACTCCCGCGCGCTCCAGGGCCTCGTACTCCTTGGCCATGGCAACTATAAGTCCGATTTTCATAAGCGGACAAATTTAGCAATAATTGTAAAAATAGTATCATAATTTAATAAAATAGTACTTGTATAATCCTGTAGACTCGACGAAATTTGCATAGTCGAAAAATAGTATTTCAACCACATAAGACCGTATGGACTTTGAAAAAAGACTTGCTTCTCTGCGTGAGAGCCATTCAGCACTTATCTGCAAAAAAAACAGCCCCGTTGAGGGCAATGGTATTTTTGAACGCTGGGAAAATCCCGTTCTCACTGCCGCTCACGCCCCTCTTGAGTGGCGTTACGACCTCAATCCCCAGACCAATCCCTTCCTTATGGAGCGCTTCGGCATCCATGCTACGTTCAATTCCGGCGCAATCAAGTGGAACGGCCGCTATCTGCTGTGCGTGAGGGTCGAAGGGGCGGACCGCAAGTCTTTCTTCGCCATGGCCGAGAGTCCCAACGGCGTGGACAATTTCCGTTTCTGGCCGCATCCAGTGACCATGCCCGAGTTCGGCGAGCCCGCAACCAATGTCTACGACATGCGCATCACCGCTCACGAGGACGGCTGGATTTACGGTGTCTTCTGCGTCGAGCGCAAGGATAAATCCGCTCCCGGCGACCTTTCGGCGGCCGTGGCGTGCGCCGGCATAGCCCGCACGAAGGATTTCGTTACGTGGGAGCGCCTTCCCGACCTCCAGTCGGGTTCCCAGCAGCGCAATGTAGTGCTCCATCCCGAGTTCGTGGACGGCAAATATGCCCTCTACACACGCCCTCAGGACGGATTTATCGATGCCGGAAGCGGCGGCGGAATAGGCTGGGCTCTTGTGGACAGCATGGAAAACGCTGTCGTGACCTCCGAGAAAATCATCGACCGCAGGTACTATCATACCATCAAGGAGAGCAAGAACGGCGAGGGGCCGCATCCCATCAAGACCTCACGCGGCTGGCTCCATCTTGCCCACGGAGTGCGCGGCTGCGCGTCGGGACTGCGCTACGTGCTGTACATGTACATGACTGCGCTCGACGACCCCACACGGGTAATCGCTTCTCCTGCCGGGTTCTTCATGGCTCCCGAGGGCAGCGAGTTCGTCGGCGACGTGATGAATGTCCTGTTCTCCAACGGCTGGATAGCGGACGAAGACGGCCGGGTGCTTATTTATTATTCCACCTGCGATTCCGACGTGCGGCTGGCGACGTCCACCGTGGACCGGCTGGTCGACTATTGCATGAACACTGCCCCCGACGGGCTGCGTACCGGGCTCAGTGTGCAGACGCTCAACAAACTGATAGACAGCAACGAAGCTTATGGCAAAACTAAGTGAGAAGATAGGCTACGGCCTCGGTGACATGTCTTCCTCGATGTTCTGGAAGATATTCTCCTACTACCTCCCCATATTCTATTCCGACGTGTTTGGCCTGAAGCCCGCACATGCGGCAACGCTCCTGCTGGTGACCAAGCTCTACGATGCGGTTTCCGACCCTGTCATGGGCCTGATTGCAGACCGCACCGACACCAAATGGGGCAAATACCGCCCCTACCTGCTGTGGCTTGCGATACCCTTCGCCATAATCGGAGTGCTTTCGTTCTATGTGCCCGGTGGGTCGTATGCGTTCAAGCATGTGTATGCCTATGTGATGTATATCCTCATGATGACGGCCTATACAGCGGTGAACGTGCCTTACGGCGCCATGCTCGGCGTGATTACCGACGATTCGAGGGAGAAAAGCGTGTTCTCCTCCTTCCGCATGTTCTTCGCCTACATCGGCAGCTTCATCGCCATGGGCATTTTCTGGCTGTTCGAGAAGAGCGTCATCGGAACCACCAACGATGCGGGCCGTGTCATCAAGGGCGTGGGTGATGCAAACCCCATGAGCTGGACGCTCGTGGTGAGCATAGTCGCCGCTCTCTGTGCAGTGCTCTTCATCCTGTGTTTCCTCCTTACTAAGGAACATGTGAAAGTGGAGAAGAAAAGCGGAACCCAGGGCGGCTCGTCAATCAGGGAAGACCTCAAGGCGCTAGCTACAAACGGCCCATGGTGGCTGCTGCTGGGCGCTGCGATAGGCCAGTTGCTCTGCGGCTCGATTCGCGGAGGAGCGGCGGCGTACTATTTT
>CAMOGR010000009.1 GCA_946614205.1 uncultured Bacteroidales bacterium
GCCGTTGCAGCCACGGAAACGGCTCCGGCCGCTCCTGTCGTCAACAAAGCGCCCGAAAACGCTCCGGCTCATGCTCCCGCCCCGGCCCCTGCAGCACCCAAGGCACCCGAAAACGCTCCTGCCCCTGCAGCCCCCCTCGCTCCGGCTCCGGCCACTGCCCCTGCGGCACCCGAAAGCGCTCAGGCTCCGGCCACTGCGCCTGCGGCACCCGAAATCGCTCCGGCTCCGGCACCTGTCCCTGTAACTCCTGCAGCCCCGGCTGCCCCCAAGCCTACTCCTAAGCCGGCGAAGCGTGCCTCCGGCCTGTCGCTTGCCGCCCTTATGAGCGACGAAGAAATTACCGTCGAACTGGCCCCGGAACCTGAAGCCGAGGCTCCCGCATCCTTCCCGGACGAGCAGGCTGTAACCGACGGATGGGCCGAGCTTGCGGCAAGCTATTCTGCGCAGCCCCGCCTGTCGGGCGCACTCGCCACGGCCCGGCTCGCCACCGTGCAGGAGGACGGCCTTCTCAAGGTCTCCTTCGCCCTTGTGAGCAAGGCCCAGCGCGACTGGATAGCCGAGAAGAAACTCCGCGAGCTCGAGGAAAGGTTCTCCAAGATACTGGACTGCAGCCGCATACGTCTCATCCCTGACGTGCTCCCCGAAGAGGCTCAGGAGAAGAAAATATACATGCCCGTCGAGAAAGCCCAGGACCTGATGTCCCGCAATCCCGAGGTGGCTGAACTGGTAAAGGATTTAGCACTCGATATACGATGAAGCTACACTGCGAAAACCTGGTCAAGAAATACGGCCTCCGCACCGTCGTGAAAGGCGTCTCCATGGAGGTCGAACAAGGAGAGATAGTCGGCTTCCTGGGCCCCAACGGCGCGGGTAAGACCACCAGTTTCTACATGATAACCGGCCAGATAGTCCCCAACGAAGGAAAGGTTTTTCTCGACGACGAGGAAATCACCGACCTCCCCATGTACAAACGCGCCCAGAAGGGTGTGGGTTATCTTCCGCAGGACGCCTCTGTCTTCCGCAAAATGAGCGTCGAGGACAACATAATGAGCGTGATGGAGATGAAGGGCATACCGCGCAAGGAGCGCCTTGCCCGTTTGGAGGACCTTATCGACGAGTTCAACCTCTCCAAGGTGCGCAAGTCGCTCGGCATCCAGCTGTCCGGCGGCGAGCGGCGCCGCTGTGAGATTGCCCGCGCGCTTGCAATCGATCCCAAGTTCATCCTGCTCGACGAGCCCTTTGCCGGAGTCGACCCCATCGCAGTCGAGGACATCCAGTACATCATCGCCAAGCTCAAGTACAAGAACATCGGCGTAATCATCACCGACCACAACGTAGGCGAGACTCTCGCCATTACGGACCGTGCCTACCTCCTTTACGAGGGTACCATCCTGCAGCAGGGCACGCCGGAGTCACTCGCTGCCGACGAAGACGTGCGCACCAAGTACCTCGGCAGCGGATTCGTCCTCAAGCGTTCGGTGTCCGTTATCCGTGCGCAGCAGGAGCACCAGGCCCGCATGGCCGCAAACATTAAACAGCAATAGCTTATGGAACAGGTACGCGGCAAGATTTCCCAGATTATCGGACCCGTGGTGGACGTACATTTCGACCTCCCCGACAAAGAGACTTCCGAGACATTCCTTCCACGCATCCACGATTCTCTGGAGGTAGTGCGTCCCGACGGGCGCACTCTCGTAGTCGAGGTGCAGCAGCACATCGGCGAAGAGACGGTGCGCTGTGTCGCCATGGATTCCACGGACGGCCTGCGCCGCGGCCAGGAGGTCGTATCCACAGGCAAGCCCATAACCATGCCGGTAGGGGAGCAGATACGCGGCCGCGTGCTCAACGTCACCGGCGAAGCCATAGACGGACTCGGTCCCATCGAAAGTCACGACTCCCTTCCCATACACCGTGAGCCCCCGCGTTTCGAGGAGCTTGCCACCTCGCAGGAGGTGCTGTTCACCGGCATCAAGGTCATAGACCTCCTGGAGCCGTACCTCAAGGGCGGCAAAATCGGCCTCTTCGGCGGCGCCGGCGTAGGCAAGACCGTGCTCATCAAGGAGTTGATAAACAACATCGCCAAGAAGCACAACGGGTTTTCGGTATTCGCAGGCGTCGGAGAACGCACCAGGGAGGGCAACGACCTGTTGCGCGAAATGATAGAATCGGGCGTCATCTGCTACGGCGAGGAATTCAACCGGAGCATGGCCGAAGGCAAGTGGGACCTCTCCAAAATCGACCTTTCCGAGGTACGCAAGTCCCAGGTGTCCATGGTTTTCGGTCAGATGAACGAACCCCCGGGAGCCCGCAGCTCCGTCGCCCTCAGCGGCCTTACCCTTGCCGAGTCCTTCCGCGACAGCCGCGACCCCGGCGCCCCGCACGACATACTCTTCTTCATCGACAATATCTTCCGTTTCACGCAGGCCGGTTCCGAGGTGTCCGCCCTTCTCGGGCGCATGCCGTCGGCCGTCGGCTACCAGCCTACGCTTGCGACCGAAATGGGCGCGATGCAGGAGCGCATCACTTCCACCAAGGACGGTTCGATTACATCCGTACAGGCCGTCTATGTGCCTGCGGACGACCTTACCGACCCGGCTCCGGCCACCACTTTCTCGCACCTCGACGCCACCACGGTGCTGAGCCGCAAGATTACCTCGCTGGGCATTTATCCCGCAGTAGACCCTCTGGAGTCCACCTCCCGCATCCTCGACCCCAATATCGTGGGCGAGGAACACTATCGTACAGCCCAGAGAGTCAAGCAGATACTCCAGCGCAACAAGGAACTTCAGGACATCATAGCCATACTCGGAATGGACGAACTGTCCGACGAAGACAAACTCACCGTCAACCGTGCCCGCCGCGTGCAGCGCTTCCTGTCGCAGCCCTTCGCGGTCGCGGAGCAGTTCACCGGCGTCCCGGGAGTGATGGTGG
>CAMOGR010000010.1 GCA_946614205.1 uncultured Bacteroidales bacterium
GACTGAATCCCCCCTCTTCCAGCAGCGCTCAAGCCGTACGACTCCGCCGGAAGGCTCCACGCTTACCGGGGCCCCGTTGACGCTGACGCTCGGACGGGTACACCACCCGGGAATGCGGAAAACGAGCGGGAAGGAGGCCTGCTGTACCTTGCGGGAGGAATATGAAACCGAAAAACGTATGCTCTCTTCAAAGGGATAATCGGTTGATTCCGTGATGATTGCCTCAACGGCCCCATCTGCCACGCGGGCGCTTACGGTACAGGGTGCGTAAACCAGAGCCGCCAGGCCTCCGTCCGGAGTTGCATACCAGAGGTTGCGGGTGAACTTGGGCCACCCCTGGTGCATGTTGGACAGGCAGCACGGATATCCGTTGAGCGTACCGAACATGACGTCGGTACCCTCGTGCGGCGTGGAGAAATTCCCCGTCCCAAGACGGCACTCCACCTGATTTGCCTGCTGGAAATACTGTTTGGAGCGGAAGTCCGCGCCCACCTGCGCAGGAAGGGCGTTGTAGGCAACCCTCTCCAGACAGTCCGCCCAGTGAACGTTACCCGTGATACGCAGCATACCCTCGAGGGAATACATCATCTCCACGGCCGTACAGAGTTCGCTGCCACGGAGCGGGTCGCCCCAGTGGAGCATCTCGTCCCCTGCCCACAGGCCCGTGGGAAGCCCTGTCGTATGGCGTATCGACTTCTCCGCAAGCGAGGGAGCTTCGAGGTCGCGGCTGTCGCCGGAATACTGCCACCACACCGAAGGGGCCTTGAATCCCTGGGCAAGATTGACGCAGTGTACGCTGTTCTGGTTCATGAAGATGTCGCCGGAGCTGAACATCTGAGTCCAGTCCTTGGTCTGGGAATGAATCAGACTCCCGAGCTCAAGCAGCCAAGGCGCTCCCGTAATGTCGTACAGCCAGTAAACCACCTCAAGGTTGTCCGCTCCCCTCCAGGCGCCCCAGTCGGACCAGTGGTCCAGGGGTTTCTGCCCGAGGGTGTTGAGCTGATAGCGGAAGTACTTGGAAAGGCACTCGAGAACGCGGGGATCGGCGGTAGCCTCGTAGTATTGCTGCAGAATCTTGACAGCCACCATCCTGGGCCACCAGTCATGCGCCTTGCCCCTCTGCAGGCCATACACGTAGGAATGGTCCTCGGCCGGCCCGAGGAAACCGTCCTCACGGGAAGACGCCAGGATGGCCTCGACCCAGGTGCGGGCCTTGAGCATGAGGGCCTCGTCGCCAAGAATCCAGGCGAGCGGCAGCAGGCCGTCTATCCAGTAGGGGCCGCGCTCCCAGGCGTCGCCGTCGCCTCCGAGCCAGGCGTTGGACTCTCCCATGACCTCGGGATACACTTCGTCCAGATGCCCCGTAAGGCCGTCGGCCTGCAGCTGAAGCTGCCCAAGCAGCCACCCCTGCGCCTTGACGGAGCCGAGCGGAAGCAGGGCGTACTGCGAAGGCTGGAGGGGTTCGCGGTTGAACACTTGTGCATGAACCGGCACGGCCGAAAGCAGCAGCGCAACGGCGGCGGAAATCAACTCAGTTCTCATCAGTGCGGAAGGTGTATTTGATTGACCAACGGAAAGTCTGCCCGGGAGCGGCCGTCACATCGTTGTAAGGCTCCAGGCAGGCGATGCGGTGATTGGACCAGAAAACGGTATGCGTGACAGGGACATCTCCCTGGATATGAACGGAATACGGAGCTTCTCCGAGAGTGAGGGCGTAGGGCATGCCGGTCTCTCCGCAGGCATGTATGTCGCCGCTGTACACCGACTCCCCTTTCTGCATGGAGCGGGAGAAGCGCAGGCCCGAAGCGGTGAAGGCAACGCAGTCGTACCGGGCCCTCCATGAGCCCTCGGGACGGAACGGGAAATCGGCAGTGCGCCGGGGGCCGACAGACAAATTGCCGAATGTGAAGAAGTTATGATTGTAGACGCAAGTACTCAGGCCGCACTCCGAATAAAGGGAATGACGGATCTCGAAACTGCGGGGACCGGTAAGCACTATCCCCTTCCCGTACTCATAAAGCCCTGCGATGCGGTGAGAGAACATGACCGAACGCTCGTCCGCCCCTGCCGACCAACTGCCGCCGTCGGCAACATCGTACAGACGGAAACGGTCGTAAGGAGCATCGTCCGGCCTTGTCAGCAGCCCGACGCCCGGCTTGAAAAAGGTATCCCCGGGGCGTGCGTCGGAGAAGCCCACAGGGGCGAATTCCTCGGCCGGGCCGCAGACGGCATCGTGCATCATGGGGTCGTAGCGCTCGAACCAGCGGCCGCACATCTGCACTCCGCACAGCTCCAGGGAGTCGAAAATCCCGGAACGGTCGAAGCGCGTACCGAGATAAGCCCCGTCTCCGGGTTCGTGAAGCGAGAGCCGCAGGTCCTCTGATTGAATCGTCAGCATAGCATCGCAAAAGTAGCAATAAAACGTTGTATATTCAAATTTTTTCCCTATTTTTGTACCACAGTACACCACAGCTTGATTCCAACACGCATGCACAACAGAAGCAAATGGTACAAATGGGAGGTCCTCGCACTCCTGTGGGTCGCATTCCTCCTCAACCAGGGAGACCGCCAGGTCTTCAATTCAGTGCTGCCCCTCATCCGCGACAGCCTTTCCCTGACAGACACCTCTGTAAGCCTCATCGCAGTGTTCTTCAACCTCTTCTACGCAGCCATGGTGCCGCTCGGCGGCCTTGCGGGCGACCGCTTCAGCCGCAAGTGGGTATGCACCCTGAGCATACTGTTCTGGAGCGTCGCCACCATGTTCACCGGCCTCGCCAACGGAGTGTTCATGCTGATACTCACCCGCTCCATAGCCACAGGCGGAGGAGAGGCCTTCTTCGGCCCGGCAAACTACTCCCTTCTGGGACAATATCATACGGATACACGCGCACGCGCAATGTCCATACACCAGACCTCTTACTACGTAGGAGTGATAATCGCAGGCTGGCTCGCCGGCTACATCGGAGACCACCTCGGCTGGAAGTACGCCTTCTTCATATTCGGCGGCGCAGGAGTCATCTGGGCCTTGGTAATGGCCCTGCGGCTCAAAGACCTGCCCCGCGAAGGAGGTTCCGG
>CAMOGR010000011.1 GCA_946614205.1 uncultured Bacteroidales bacterium
CCTTCCGACAGTCCAGGCAAACGGTCTTTCGTCCGCCGTGGCCAATGCCTTCCCGGTATCCGCCCTGGCATCCGGCATCGCCCTTGCGATTATCCTTGCCGTCGTCATTATGGGTGGAGTCAGGCGCATTGCGAGCGTTGCTTCCGTCATTACGCCGTTCATGGCCCTCGGATATATTCTCCTTTCCCTCGTCGTCATAGCATTCCATATCGACAAGGTGCCGGGAGTGCTCGCCGCCATCGTCACCAATGCCTTCGGAATCAATCCTTTATGCGGAGGAATCATTGGCTCGGCGATTGCTATGGGCGTCAAGCGCGGCATATTTTCCAACGAAGCGGGACAGGGGACTGGCGCCATAGTTTCCGCCGCTGCGGACGTGCCGCATCCCGCTCAGCAGGGCCTTGCCCAGTCGTTCTCGGTATATGTCGACACCCTGCTTGTCTGCACGGCGACGGCGCTGATGATACTCTGTTCCGGTACGTTCAACATCCTGGGTGCCGACGGAAGCATACTCTACGCCGGCGCACCTGAGCTTGCCAACAATTACGTGAGCTATACCCAGAGTGCTGTTGATTCGGTGATGGCCGGATGGGGCGGCAAGTTCATCTCTGTCGCAATGGTGTTCTTCGTGTTCAGTACCATAATGGCATATTATTTCTACGCCGAATCCAGCCTTATCTACCTGTTCAGGGACCGCAATCCCAAAGGCGAAAGAATAGCCGTCCGTTCGCTCCAGGTGCTCATGCTTGCCGCAGTGGTCTTCGGAGCCGTGCGCGAGGCCGACCTTATCTGGCAGCTGGGCGACATCGGAGTCGGCCTGATGGCGTGGGTTACCGTAGTTTCCCTTTTCTTCCTTTGCCCGAAAGCAATTGCGGCGCTAAAAGATTTCGAGACCTCAAAAAAACATATATGAAAATAATGATACTCAAGGGCCTTCTGGCGGCAACAGTTGCTGCCCTGGCCATCTCCTGCGGAGCCTCAAAGGCTAACAAAAATTACCAGACAACCGAAACTTCTGAAGACGGTGCCGCAGTCGTCTATTTCACCAAAGACATCAGCCCCGAGGGCCTCATCCGCGTCTATGAAGCGCTTGGCGTGCAGCCCCAAGGGCGCGTTGCAGTAAAGATCTCCACCGGCGAGAGCGCAAAGTCCAACAATCTCAGCCCCGAACTCATAGGCGACTTCGTGCGCAAGGTGAACGGTACTCTGGTCGAGTGCAACACCGCATACGGCGGCAGCCGCTCCACCACCGAGAAGCACCGAGAGGCCATCGCGGAACGAGGCTACGAAGCCATTTGCCACGTCGACATCATGGATGAGGAAGGTGAGATAAAGATTCCCGTCAAGGACGACAAATGGATTAAGTACGACATCGTCGGCTCCCACATCCAGAACTACGACTTCATGATCAATCTCGCCCATTTCAAGGGACATGCGATGGGCGGATTCGGCGGCGTACTCAAGAACGCCTCCATCGGCTGCGCCTCGTCCAACGGCAAAGTTAACATCCATTCCGCAGGCAAGGTCGAGAAGGCCAGTGCCGACGGCGACCTTCACGCCCCAGACGGCTGGTTCATTTCTCCCGAGAAGAACACTCCGTTCATCGAAAGCATGGCGGCAGCAGCCCAGGCGGTGCACGACTACTTCAAGGGCAACGTCATATACATCGACGTAATGAACAATCTGTCAATCGACTGCGACTGCGATGGCAACCCTCATGATCCCACCATCCAGGATATCGGAATCGCTGCTTCTCTCGACCCCGTGGCTCTCGACAAATTCTGCCTCGACCAGGTCTTCACCCTTCCCGCAAGCAAGGAAAACGATACCAAGGCACTTCTGGAGAGAATCGGCCAGCGGCACGGCACCCGCATCGTCTACCGCGGAGAGGAGAATGGCCTTGGGACGACAAAATACCGGGTTGTCAGCATCGACGAACAATGAAACTCTCATTTCTGATATTTGCCATGGCACTTGTAGCGGGCTGTAGCGCCGGGATCGGATGGACCCCCGCCGAAAGGGAGACCATAAGCGGTCAGGGAAGCGTGATGCGCGTACTGACGATAGACTACAAAGCCGATTCCCTCGTGCTCCGCACTCCGTGTGCCGATCTTTCGGTAGAAGAAATCCGCGACCCGCTGTATGAGGAACTTGCTTCCAAAATGCTTTCTACCGTGACGGACTCTTCCCAGGACGGAGTCGGAATTGCCGCTCCGCAGGTAGGAATCTGCCGCCGAATCGCAGCCGTGCAGCGCTTCGACAAGGAAGGGGAGCCGTTCGAGGTATATCCCAACATCAGGGTGACAGCGACCCGCGGAGAGACCCAGCCCGGTCCTGAGGGTTGCCTGTCCATCCCTGGCCGCAGGGGCAACGTGCTGCGTTACCGCGACATAGATATCAGCTATACGTCTGTGGCAACCGGCCGCGACACCACCGAGCGGGTCCAGGGTTTTACCGCGGTTATATTCCAGCACGAGACCGACCATCTCGACGGGGTTCTTTATATCGACAAACTGTTCCAGTCGCCAGAGGAATAAGACCTCGCCTGAATGACAAAACGCCGCCTTGTTTGTTTAGGACGGCGTTTTTTATTATTTTTGTACCGGATCGCGGTGCCAGCAACATGGCTCAAAAGGGAATCCGGTGCAATTCCGGACCTGTGCCCGCAGCTGTGAAATCCTTAACGGCCTTCATCCCAAGCCATTGCCCTCAAGAAAGGGTGAGAAGGCGAAGGCCGGGACCAGTCAGAAGACCTGCCGCAATCAAGTTGAACAAAGGGGCTCGGGGGCAAGTCCCGGTAAAACGATTGCAACAATGAAATT
>CAMOGR010000012.1 GCA_946614205.1 uncultured Bacteroidales bacterium
ATACCCAGGAGCTTCTGCCCGACAGCTGGGCGGTCTGCACCGAGACGCTCGGCAACCGCGTGACGGTGCATCCTGCAAAGAAGAAGGAGGTCGCCGACATGATGGTCATGCGTGCCCTCCAGAACGTTTACGGAATCAATCCCGGCGTTTCAATAGAGCTCCCGAGGCCCAAGGACGTGGTTTACGAACCCGACGGAACCGTAAAGGTCACGCTCACGCAGGTATGGTCAAACCTCGCTTCCATCTCTTCCCGTTCCGTAGTGGGATTCGAGCTTGCGGGAGAGGACCGCGAGTTCCGTCTTGCCCAGGCCGAAGTCGACTGGGACGGACAGACAATTCTGGTCCGTTGCCCCGAGGTTCCGCATCCGGTAGCGGTACGTTATGCTTTCCGCAACTGGATGGGCGCCAATCTGGCAAAGTCCAACGGCATCCCCGTTCCTCCTTTCCGTACTGACAACTGGGAATACTGATTATGAAGAAGTTTGTTTTTCCTGCCTTGCTGGCGCTCCTTTGCGCCTGCGGCAATCATGGCACGGTGGAATGCGCGGACGGTACGATTGTACGCCTGCAGGCCGTTTCGCCGCAGATAGTCAGGGTGACCGCCGTTCCAGGCGGTGAGCTGCGCGACCGCAGCAGCCTTGCCGTGGTGCCCCAGGAACCTTTCAGTGACTATTCAGTCAGCGAGACCGACAGCACCTATGTGCTTAAAACCGAGGCGCTTACCGTGAAGGTTGACAAGCGCGGCTCCAGTCTGTGGTTCTATGGTTCGGACGGCTCCCTGCTTGCCGGAGGAGCGGCCATGTCTTTCTCTCCTGCCGAAGCTGACGGCCGGAAGGCGTGGAGTACACGCCTGAGTTACCCGTCACCCGCAGGCGAGGCTTTCTACGGCCTCGGTCAGCATCAGGCGGGCGAGCTCAACCACAAGGGACGCAACGAAGAGCTTTATCAGTACAACACCAAGATAAGCGTACCCATCGTTGTGTCTTCACGGGGCTACGGCATCCTTTTCGACGCATATTCATTCAGCCGCTGGGGCAATCCGGAGCCGTACAGGCAGCTCGGCGAGGTATTCACCATTTACGATGCCGACGGCGTGGAAGGGGCTCTCACCGGAAGGTATTTCCCTTCTTCCGGCAAGCCGCTCGTACGCAGGGAGGATTCCCTGTATTTCGAGAACGAATGGGCCATACGCAATCTGCCTGCGGACGTGCCTCTCAATGGAGCCAAGGTCGTTTACGAAGGATGGCTTGAGGCCCCCACGAGCGGAGAGTATCATTTCATACAGTATTACGCCGGTTTCCAGAAGACTTTCGTGGGAGGCCGGGAGGTCATGCCCGAACGCTGGCGTGCAGCCTGGAATCCAAACAGTTACAAGTTCACGGTACAGCTTGAGGCAGGCGTCCGCACTCCGGTGCGCATAGAATGGAGGCCCGACGGGGACGTGTCTTACATGGGCCTGAGGGTCGCCCCGCTCTTCCCGGGTCAGGACGATTTCTGCTTCTCCAGCGAATTCGAACCCTCGCTTGACTGCTACTTCATTGCAGGCGGCGATTACGACGGCGTGCTCCGTGGCTACAGGCGCCTTACCGGCAAGGCCCAGGTGATGCCGAAATGGGTCCTTGGCTTCTGGCAGAGCCGTGAACGGTATCCAAGCCAGGAAGACCTTGTAGAGACCCTTGCCGAAATGCGCCGCCGCCATATCCCCGTCGACAACATAGTCCAGGACTGGATGTACTGGGAGCCGGACCAGTGGGGCAGCCATGAGTTCGACACCACCCGTTATCCCAATCCGGAGAAGATGCTGGACGACGTGCATGCGATGAACGCTCGTTTCATGATATCCGTCTGGCCGAAGTTCTACACCAACACCGCTCATTACAGGGAGCTCAGGGATGCAGGATACACTTATACCAATGCGGAGGATGCCGGCATAACCGACTGGCTCGGCAACCGTGAGACCTTCTACGATGCGTATGCGCCGGGAGGCCGTCAGATGTTCTGGCGCCAGATGGACGAGAGTCTCTATTCCCGTTACGGGCGCAAGATAGACGCATGGTGGATGGACGCCAGCGAACCCAATCTGCGTGACTGCCAGCCGCTTGACTATCTTAAGTGGCTGCTTATGCCCAACGCTCTGGGTTCGTCGACCGAATACCTCAATACCTACGCCCTCGTGAACGCGCAGGCCATTTACGAAGGACAGCGGAGCCTGGAGCCCGACAGGAGGGTGTTCCTCCTTACCCGCAACGGTTTCGCCGGCCTGCAGCGCTACAGTACCGCTTCGTGGAGCGGCGATATCGGCACCAGCTGGACCGACATGCGCGCCCAGATGGCCGCAGGCCTTGGCTATAGCATGAGCGGTATCCCGTTCTGGGGCATGGACATCGGCGGATTTTCCGTGATGAGCAAGTTCTACGAAGAGTCCGGCGCCGACGAATGGCGAGAGCTCCAGACGCGCTGGCACCAGTTCGGCGCATTCGTGCCGATTTTCCGCGCCCACGGGCCGTGGCCCCGCCGGGAGCTTTGGAACATTGCGCCGGAGGGGAGTCCCGCCTACGAAAGCATACTCTGGTACATGCGCCTGCGCTACCGCCTGATGCCTTATCTTTATTCGCTCGCCGGAGCCGTCTGCTTCGAGGATGCCACGCTGATGCGCGGCCTGCCTATGGATTTCCCGGCCGACCCCGAGGTCCGCGACCTTTCGGACCAGTGGCTCTTCGGGCCCGCTCTCATGCCCTGCCCGGTTTCGCAATACAAG
>CAMOGR010000013.1 GCA_946614205.1 uncultured Bacteroidales bacterium
CCATGAGTACATATACCGGCTTGAAGATGCCGGAACGGGCGTCCTGTATCAGGGAGCGGCTGATGGCCGCCACATCCTCCTTGACCTTCGCTGCCATGGACCTAAATCGTATCTACGACTGCAATTACCCTCTGGCGGATCTCCTCGATGCTGCCCGGATAGCCTTTGACCTCGTGGTAGAGGCCCCGGTTGCGGTAAAATGCGATGAGGGGTTCGGTCTGGGAGTGGTATGTTGCAATGCGGTGGTTTATGATTTCGTCATCGGCATCGTCGGCGCGGCCGTCCACCTTGGCGCGTCCCTGGATGCGCTCGTGGACCACTTCGTCGGGAATCATGATGGAGATTACACCCGTAAGCTTCTCTCCGCGCCTGGAGAGCATGACATCGAGGGCCTCGGCCTGAGGGATGGTACGGGGGTAACCGTCAAGCAGGAAACCGTCCACGTCCTTTATGGTGTCGAAGGCGTTCTGTATCATGGCCTCGACGATTTCGTCGGGAACCAGGCGGCCGTCGTCTATCAGGACCTCGGCCTGCTTGCCCAGAGGGGTGCCGGCTGCTATTTCAGCCCTCAGGAGCGCCCCTGTGGAGATGTGCTTGAGATTGTAACGTTGTGCGAGCACGCCTGCGTGCGTGCCTTTTCCGGCTCCCGGAGGGCCGAAGATGAGATAGTATTTCATTTGTCAAGTACGTAAATGTCGGGGAGATTACGGCCGAGTTCGTTGTAGTCGAGGCCGTATCCCACTATAAAATCGTTTGGTATTTCCATGCCCACATAGTCGAGGGGAACGTCTTTGTCGTATACGTCGGGCTTGAGGAGCATGGTGCAGATCCTCACTTCCGAGGCTCCGTGCGCCAGCAGCATCTCGCGAAGGGCGAGTATGGTGTTGCCGGTGTCTACTATGTCTTCGCAGGCTATTACCCGCTTGCCCTTTACGTCGGCGCTGAGTCCCTGGACCGTGAGGACGGTACCGGTGGATTCGGTTCCCCTGTACGAACTGAGTTTGACGCTGCCCAGCTCGCAGTTGAACTTCAGGCGCATGTAGAGCTCGCCGGTGAAGGGGAGGGCTCCGTTTAGAGTGCAGATGACCACGGGGACGTCGGTGCAGTCCCGGAAGTCTTCGTTGATGCGTTCCGCTACTTCTTCTATGGCCTCCTTGATGCGGGACTGGAAGATGAATTTGCGGAATGTCTTGTCGTGCAGGGTTACTTTTTCCATTTTTGTTTTATTGTTTCTGCTGTTTCTCAAGGAATGTGACGACGTCACTCACCTTTACGAAACCTGCTAGTTCCTGGTCGGGGATGACGATTCCGTATTCGTCTTCAACCCGCATGAGAAGCTGCAGGATATCCAGAGAGTCGGCTCCCAGGTCTTTCTTGATCTGCGAGTCCATAGTAATGGTTTCAGGGTCGCGGCGAAGCTGCTTCGCCAGAATTGTCTTTACCTGGTCAAACATATAGTCTATAATTCGTAATGTTCATAACGGCAGATGACTTCTTCCATCTTGGAACCAAGGGCGCTGGTCTGCATCGTGTAGGCCTGCTCGATGCATTTCTGCACTGCAGTGGCATTGCTGCTGCCATGGCCTTTTACGACCACTTTGGAAGTGCCCAGAAGCACGCTGCCGCCGTAGTTCTGGTAGTTCATGAATTCTTTCTCGTCCTTGAACATCTTCGCCATGAGGGCCGCCCCCATTTTGTAGATGAACTTGGAGTAAATGTCTTTCTTGAGTTTCTTGAGGAGTTCGAGGGCTGTGCCTTCGGTGGTCTTTACCAGCACGTTGCCCGAGAAACCGTCGGCCACCACCACATCGTAGGAACCGCTCAGCAGGTCGCGGCTTTCCATGTTGCCCACGAAGTTTATCTCTTTCGTTTCTCCCAGGAGCCTGTATGCCTCCTGACGGAGTTCGTCGCCCTTCTCCGCCTCCTTGCCTACGTTGAGCAGCGCCACTCTGGGGCTTTTGATGCCGTAGACGTTCTCCATGTACAGGGACGCCATGATTGCAAACTGGCGAAGGTGCTCGGGAGTGACTTCCACATTGGCTCCGCTGTCGCAGACTCCCACGAGGCCGCCGTCCATCGTGGGGAGGATGGGGCAGAACGCGGGCCTGATGACTCCGCGCAGGCGTCCGATGCGGGTAAGGGCCGCCGCAACCAAAGCTCCGGTGGAACCTGTGCTTACCAGCGCAGCGATGCTGTCGTCGTCGCGCAGAAGGCGTATTCCCTTGACCATGGAGCTGTCCCGTTTGAGACGGATGACGTCGGTGGGACGTTCGTCGCATCCGATGACCTGCGGTGCATGGAGGATTTCGAGACGCGAAGAATCATACTGCCTGCCGGCCAGAAGCCCCTGCAGCTGCGCCTCGTCGCCGCTGAGTATAAGGTGCAGGTCGGGGAGACGGGAGAGCGCGGCAAGCGCTCCGTCCACATTGGCTCCGGGGCTGCGGTCGCCGCCGAAGCAGTCTACGATAATCTTTATCATACCAGTTTCTTGACAAAGGCACGGCGCCTCTTGTGGACCTCGCGACCGAAGCGCTTCCAGAGGTTCTGGATGTCGTAGTTGTCCTCGAGGTTAAGATTGGTTTCTGCGTATTCTATGCCGTCCTCGCGGAGCATGCGCATAAGCGCTGCCGAGAAGATGGCGCTGATGCCGTAGTTGGCGAATTCAGGGTCCACGCCGACGAGGCCGAGGTCGATGACACGCGGCTTGCGCTTGGCTTTGAGGAACTTCAGGAGCATCCCGGGAGTTATGCGGCCGCCCGAACTGCGAAGTGCGTCGGCTATGCTGGGAAAGCATATCCCGAAGC
>CAMOGR010000014.1 GCA_946614205.1 uncultured Bacteroidales bacterium
GGCGACCTCTACCCCGTGTACGCCTTGTTCCTTTCCCCAAACGGAAGCCGCCATCCGGGCGACTTCATCAATCTGTGCAGGGTTGAACTGGCTGATTTCCATAAACTACGATTTATCTAACTGCAAACTTAGCACAATTTTTCCGTAGGGGTGACAATGTCTCCCCAAACTGCTTTTTCACCTATCCCCAGAGGATTATCGGTGCAGCCAGGACAAGCACCATCATTTCCTGACGCACACGCACGAAATCATTCACTCACACGAGCACAAGCATTATGTGACTGATAACATGCATAGCCATCATCATTCTCAAAAGGAACTGGAGAATGAGACAGGTCAATCCTCACACAAATGACTATCTTCCTTCCATACCTGGAGCACAGGACGCGCAAGCGGAGGCACGACGCGAAGCGAACTGGTACGGACGGCTCCGGGCGTGCCGCTTGAAAGCTCGTCTCGCACAGGGTCGGAGGGGTTGTCCTTCCCCACAAACTCATAAAGGTCGAACGAGCTGCCGGCAAGCTGCATTATACGCTTGACTATCAATGCCCTTTGCCAAGTACTGAAATAGAATCGGTTGTCTATCATGCAGGATATCTTCTCACTGCGCCAGCGGTTGAGTGGCGAAGTACCCGCGCCCTGCCATACTCCGATTCGCGAATAACGGCTGTCGAGAAGGATGAAGTCGCTCAGATTGTCCAGAATCTCTTTCTGCCACGGCACGTCCGTATACGACACGGATACGTTGAGCCCGAACGGCACTTTCCAGCTGTGAGCGGAAATGGACGAAACCTCCGGCAGATAAGAACCGTCATTGCTCCAGTATTCGTCGTCAAGCCTGCCGAAGCAGTGCCCGCCGAACTCGTGAACCACGATGTTGCGCCAGTCTCCGACGCACTGGCCGACCTCCTGGAACTCCTCGGCGGTAGTATACCGTATTCCGGCAGAAGGGTCGGAATCGCTTACCGCAGTCACTGAAGGATAAGAAAATATAACCGACTCGCCGTCGTATACGTAAGGGACCATTGCAAACCCCCTCCCCACACTTGTCACGTGACAGATGCCGGCATAACGGGAATCGTTGATTATCATGAGCGTAGGCACCTCGTCGACCGTACGCTGGCCGCCTGCCACGTCGGGACAGTTCTCCTGGACGAACTCGTAAACCGCATTGCGGTCGGCATCCATATCACCGTAGCCCTTGGCGCCCCACCGGGCTCCGAAGGCAGTATGGTGCAGTTCGGTGATCTCGCCGCTGCCGTCGGTTACGGACGCCCCCTGATCCTTGGAGGGAGCATACAGGATCCAGGCGTTGAAACAGTTGCGGTAACTCTTGTACGGCTCGGTCGTGAACAGGGCTTCCAGGGCGCTGCGGGCAAGGATGTCGTACTTGTCCATCTGGGATTCGGTAAAACCTTCGGGGATGACTGCGATGCTGACAGGCTTCAGGCCGGAAGCGCTTGCGGCGTTATACAGCACAGGGGCGATGGGTTTGGC
This sequence comes from uncultured Bacteroidales bacterium, assembly GCA_946614205.1. The sequence continues at coordinate 1,498 of CAMOGR010000014.1, forward strand.
GTCAGTGAACACGCTGCCAAGGTCGATGGTACCAATGTCGGTGATGCGGCCCATGCCGAACTCGATTTCCTTGCCGGAGGTCTTGGTGGTCTTCCCGTCCGCACCGTCGGAAAAGACCATCGAGATGCGCTGCGTCGACGGAACGATGGCCACATAGTACTCGGTCCCTTCGGAAAAAGTGCCGGAAAGCGTCACGGAGTTGGAGGTTTCGCCTCCGAACGACCAGCCGGTAACCTTCTCCATCGAGTCTCCTGACGGAGAGACTACAAAGTGCCCGGCAATCTGGTTCGTACCCTTTATCGTAACCTTAGCAACGCTGGAGACGACCGCTCCGCCCAGGCGGAAACGGACCAGCGCCGGAATGTTGTGGAAGCGCAGCTCGTCGGTGAATATGCTCGACGCCGCGAACGACAGGTTGACTCCATCGGCCACTCCGCCGGGAACTGCGGTCTGCTCGGAAGGTATCTCAAGGTCGAACAGCAGTGCCTTGTCCGGGGTTTTGCCCATTCCACTGGCCACTCCCGGATAGAAGCTGTACAGTTCGCCGTCCTGCAGCGAAGACGGAGACGTAAACGTAGCGGATTCTCCGCTGCCGGAGGTCGTAAACTCGGCACTCGCATATCCTGAATGGTCTGCCGTCACCCAGAAAGTCGTAAAGCTGTCTCCGGCGTTCCACAGAACCCGGGCTCCTCCGTCGGAGCTGCCTTCGAGATGAGTGCGTGTCATGGACAGACCAGCCGTCACCGTGGAAGGAGAGGCTATGCCGGTGGCGGGCGACGGAGGGTTGGGAACGGCGTTCAATGGGTCCGTGGAAACCACGAGAGGCAGAGTCACAATTTGGTCCCGGGGCGATTCCTGTATCTGGGAAACCCCGTTGCAGGCGGCAAGCGTCAGCATTGCCAGGAAAAGGATGTTTTTTCTCATGGCTAAATGAATTCGGGGTCTACGTAATCGGAAGGGTATTCGTCGGTACTGGCGGCAATCAGCGCCAGGCACGCGAATTCCTCATAACAACAGTCGGGAGTGATATACTTGCGCATGATGCAAATATAATAAAAAAAGCGTAAACACGTCGAAGCAACGGCAGGCCGCCGGATCGTGTCGTTCCGAGAGAATAACGGCAGTTTTTTTGCATGATACCAGCAACGTTGAATAATGCCATGAAACATCTTCTTCTTTTCATCATGATTCTCTCATCCATCGTTTCCGCCGGCGCCCAGGGAGTCAAGGTTTACAATGGGACCGGCCGCTACAGCAGCGACGTCATCTGCACCGTCAAGGACTCCAAGGTGTACAAGAAGGCCTCCACATACAACAGAGACGTCATCTGCAACATCAAGGGGAACCGCATCTACGAGGGTAACGGTTCCTATACGAGCGATGTCCTGTACAACATCAAGGACGGAAAGGTCTATAAGGGAACGGGGAGCTACAGTTCCGACATCATCATGACCATCCGCGACGGGAAGTTTTTCAAGGGGACATCCACCTACAACACCGACGTCATCGCCAATGTGAAAGACGGGAAGGTGTATTCCGGCAAATCCTCATACAATGCGGACGTCGAGTTCTCGTTTGACGGCCACCTAACCATCGAGGAATTCGTTGCCGTCTGGCACAGCGTGAAATACTCCTGGTAGATGATGTGCATGAGCACTGGCTTGGCGTGCTGAAGTGAGCTCATTTTTCGTACCTTTGCAACCATCATGAAGAAACTGTACATTTCCCTTCTCTGCGCCGCAGCACTTTTGCTTTCGGCTGCACCGGCCTCCGCCCAGGAGGATCCCAATCCCACCGGAACAATCATGATTTCCGCCGACATAGGGCCTGTTTTTGACAAAAACGAATACGGCAACAGGTACATGGGCGCAGCTCCGTTTGTCGCCGCCGATTATGTGGTAACGGATTCAATATGGAAAGGCCACCTTTCCGTAGGAGCGGCCCTCGGATCATACTTCTTAAGCATGCCCCACGCGCGCGCAAAACTGAGCTTTACCGCATTCAGCCTCGCTCCAAGGGTCCTGTATGGAATCAATGCATACAAATTCCTCGAAATCCATTTCGGTGCCGAGGCAGGCGCCGCCCTGGTACGAGAACGCACAATCTACAGTGAAGACTATATACGGGCATCCGATCCTACCGTGGCACTCGTACTCGGCGGCATCCTTGGCGTCCGCTACAACTTCACCGGGAATTTGAGCGCCAACGCCGAAATACGCACGTCGAGTTACACTCCCTTCCTGTCACTGGGCGTCACCTACAAATTTTAGCAGACGACAGGTTGACTCCACCGGCCACTCCGCCGGGAACCGCGGTCTGCGCGGAAGGAATCTCAAGGCCGAACAGCAGGCCATTGCCCTCGTAGCCTTTGGATTGACTAAAGATGTCTATGAAAAGCCATCTTCTCATGCAGGATCCTGTCTACCCAGACGGAATCATCACAATGCTTTTTGAAGAATATGATGTGATGCCCCACCTTAAAGCCCAGCAGTCCTGGCTTTATTTCGCTATAGTCCCCTATGAGATAAGGTGGAATGGTTGTCAGACGTTGAATTGATTTGTACAATTGACGGTAATAATCCGAGGCCTGTCCTTCTGACCATTCACTTGCAGTATATTTCCAAATACCCTCCAAGTCCTCAATCGCTTTTCTGGAAATATGATACTTGCTCATCACCTTTGTTTCTTCATTTCGCTCAGATGAGTCTCAAAGTCAAAATCTTCCACATATCCACTTGCCTCGCCTTCTTCAATGGAGGCGCGGAGAGCGGCAATCCTGCGTTCATCCTCTTCCAGCCTCCTGAGGCCGGCGCGAATGACTTCGCTGGCATTTGTATATCTGCCTCCGAGTATACTTGACTGTACGAATTCGTCAAAGTGACTGCCCAGTGCTACTGTAGTCGTTTTCATAATATTTGTATTACTGTGCAAACATAAGAAATATTCTTATGATGTCAAAGCTACGTACAATAAAATAAGGCAACGCCGCCGCCTGCTGCCCTGCCTTGTTCTTGGAGATTACCAGATTCCTATCCAGGGACAGGGGAGTAGATGTGCCGGCGGAGCGTTGCCTGCAGAAACTGTGTATTTTTGCCAGCTCAATTCTTCGGTAAAGGATACGTCACCGAATGCCCCAGAATGAGTATTTCTGCAATATACCCCCTCCTTAGAGACGGGGTTTATTGCACCGTATTGCATCAGAAGCCGATTGCTG
>CAMOGR010000015.1 GCA_946614205.1 uncultured Bacteroidales bacterium
CGCGCCTCCGGCATGCCAATCGAGTGGACGATGCGGAAGGTCGCGTCCGCCAGCAGCAGCGCATTGGGATTCGCGAGGCCTATATCCTCGGCGGCAAGTATGCAGAGGCGGCGGGCGATGAACAGCGGGTCTTCGCCGCCGGCGAGCATCCGTGCCATCCAGTATACGGCGGCATTGGGGTCGGAGCCACGCACGGACTTGATGAAGGCCGATATGATGTCGTAATGCATCTCGCCGTCTTTGTCGTATACCGCCATGTTTTCCTGCAGGCACTCGTTTACGGTCTTGTTGTCGATGACCGTGACTCCCTCGGAGTTGGGAGATGCCGACTCGGTGACGATTTCCAGTATGTTGAGCAGTTTGCGTGCGTCTCCGCCGCTCTGACGGAGCAGGGCCTCGGTCTCGGACAGGACCACGTGGCGCTCCTGAAGGATGGCGTCGGTGCTTATCGCCCTATTGAGCAAAACCTTCAGGTCGTCGGCACCAAGAGACTTGAGAACAAACACTTGGCACCTGGACAGGAGGGGAGAGATAACCTCGAACGAGGGATTCTCCGTTGTAGCGCCTATGAGCACTACGGTACCGGATTCCACGGCGCCGAGCAGGGCGTCCTGCTGGGCTTTGTTGAAGCGGTGGATTTCGTCTATGAAGAGCACGGGTGCGGCAGCGGACGAGAAAAGGGATTTGTTCTTTGCCCGATCTATGACATCGCGCACGTCCTTGACGCCGGAACTGACTGCCGAAAGCGTGTAGAATTCACGGTCCAGGGTACGTGCGATTATGCTGGCAAGCGTCGTCTTGCCCACGCCGGGAGGGCCCCACAGGATAAAAGACGACAGGTTGCCGCTGTCTATCATGTTGCGCAGTATGCACCCGGGACCGACGAGATGCCGCTGGCCGACATATTCCGAGAGCTGGCGCGGACGCATTCTCTCTGGCAGCGGTATGCTCCCCGAACCTGAATGAACTGTAGTACCGGACATCAGTAATCGAGTTTCTTGATATATGACCGGCGGCGCTTGACGCACTCGTGGGAGAACTGCTCCATCTGCCCCTGGTTCTTGACGTTAGTCTCGAGTACGGCATTGGTTTCTGCCCATTTGACGCCCTGTTTCTTGTAGAAGGGGAACAGGTTGTAGAACAGCAGCGAATTGATGCCGGTGTTCTGATAGTCGGGACGCACGCCTATGAGGAGCATCTCAACGCCTTCCTCGTGTTTCCAGAACATGGACTTGAGCAGATGCCACCAGCCGAAGGGGAACAGATGTCCGCGGCATTTCTGCAGGGCGCGGACTATGGAAGGCATGGAAATGCCGAAGGCCACCAGTTCGTCCTTTTCGTTCTCGAGCATGACCACGTAGCGCAGGTCGATCAGGCTCAGATAGAAATCCAGGTACTTGCGGGCCATGTGGTCGGGCAGCACGGTGAAGTTGTAAAGGTCTTTGTAGCATTCGTTTATGAGGCGGAAGACCTTTGTGCCATAGTCTTCCTGACGCACCACCTTGCGGGTGAGCTTCTTCACGTGGACGTTGGTGCGCTGCAGTACGATGTTCGCAATTCTCTCGAGGCGTTCGGGCAGCTTGTCTTCCATGAACAGCTTGTATTCCACCCAGTCGGTGTCTTTGCCGAAGCCCATCCGCTCCATGTGGTCGTTGTAGTAGGGATAATTGTATATGAGCGCCATCGTGCTGAGGCGGTCATAACCTGCGATGAGCATGCCTTCCGGGTCGAAATCGGTGAAACCCAGGGGACCGACTACGGATTCCATGCCCCAGGAACGTCCGAACTCGTAGACTTTCTGCATGAGGGCGTCTGAAACCTCAGGGTCGTCGATGAAATCAAACCATCCGAAACGCACTTCCTTGTGGTTCCACTGCTCATTTGCCTTGAAATTGACTATCGCCGCCACGCGGCCGGCCGGCTTGCCGTCCTTGAAGGCCATCCAGAGCTCCGACTTGCAGAACTCCTGGGCGGCACCCTTCTTGGGATCCAGCGTGTCCATCTGGTCGAAAACGAGGGGCGGGACGTAGTATGGGTTGTTTCTGTACAGTGTTTCGGGGAAATTGACGAATCGCCGCAGCTCGCTCCTGGATTCGACTTTTCTGACTTCTATAGGCATAGGTATATGGGTTATGTTTGCAACTGCTAAGATATAGTTTTTATTGGATATAATCAAAGTTTTCTGTACCTTCGTGATGTGTACGGCAAACTGCATACCGTCTTCGTGTTGCTCCTGCTGAGCCTTGTCCCAACGGGTCTGGGCGCTCAGGAGTCGGTCGGACTGTTCAATTCAGTCAAGGGCATAGGAGCGGCAGTCCGCTTCCCGGAGAGGGACGGAGTCTTCCATTCCGCTTATGCATTCGTGGACATATACGGCGTGGCATCGAGCCGCTGCTCGAATCCGGGCCTGAGATTCAACCTGTCCCGGCAGTACGTGCTGAGCCGGATCCAAGGCACGGAGGTCAGCTATACCTTCTATGCCGGTCCGGGTATTTCCGCCGGCTACGTCCGCGACCACGACAAAGGCCGCGGCATCGACCTTAGCTCCCTGATGTCCAACAACGAAGGTATCATGGCCGCCCTGAGCGCCGACGCCGGATGCCGTATCGATTTCGGGGGCGCGGTCTCCCTTGACCTTTCATTCGCCGGAGACCTGGGCGTACACATACGCAGGAACGAAAAACAGGACGATTACCTCGCTCCCTCGGTGAGCATATTCAACAACGGATGGATGCAGCTGCTGTATCCCCAGTTAACGATTCTCTTCAATCTGCGATGAAAAAGTTCCTGCTCGTCACGCTTCTCCTCCTGCCTCCGGTGCTGCTGCCCGCATGGCGTCCCAAGCCGTCATTCGGGCTTGAATGGGGATATACCGGCACTTTCCTGCATACCCATCAGCACAATTACATATACAGCGCAGGCTCCAGGATAATCGACGAAGGGGCTTACTGGTGGTATTATTCGAACGGCAGCATCATGGCCAACGCCGGCCTGGATGTGTCCCGCAGCGTAAACGTTTCAGTATATTCCGGGCTCCTGGGAGTGTATTCCCGCAGATGGGTCGTTCCCCTTGAACTGCGCACCCGATGGTGTCCGTCGGGGCTTACGCAGTCGGGAGCCATAGTTCACGCCGGCATTGCGGCAGTATTCCCGACTTCGACTCTCAAGGAGACCGCCGGCCGCCTGAACATTGGCGGGGGATACAGGTTCAAGGTGTTCCGGCACATAAGCGTAGACTTCCTGCTATCGTTCAATCTGACAGGCGACCACGACCTCATCAGGGACCCGGACACGGGAAAATACGTCCTCAGGAGCGATATCCTGAGGAACTATTCCGAGTACTGGGGAATCAACGCAAGCGTTGCGCTGAACTTCTAACGGAGCGCCGCGACCCTCTCAACTATTTCTTCTGCAGCCAGTTCGGGACTCAGCACCAGATCCGGTTCCTTGAGCTGATAGCCGCGTCCCATCGATGCGAGCACGCCGCCGCCGGTGCAGTTGAGCATGATGAGTTCGTCCTTGCCGACGACACCGTCGCTGACTGCGCATGCAAGGGAGGATACGGCCACGCATGCGGCGGGCAGCAGGTCGTAACCCTCGAGGTTGCGGAACTGGAGAAGCCAGTAAACGATATCGTCGTTGGACGCGAGGAAAACGTCGCCGTGACTCTTTTCGAGTACGTCGAACAGGCCTCCTGCGATGCCGTAAGGCGGTTTGCGGTTCGAAAGGACCTTTGCCAGGATGACTTCCGAATTGCGGCGGCCGACTTCGGGGGAGAGGTCTGACAGCTGGCGTGAGCCGGCCTTCCAGGAATCGTAGATGAGGGTGAAAGGAGTATTCTGCGAAACGTATATGCGCATGTTGTTCTCTCCGAAGCGGCCGTCGGCGGCAAGTCTGCCGGCGTTTTCCCAAGCTGCGATGGCTCCGGTACCGGAACCGACTGCCTGGAAATAGGCGTCGGGGATACGTCCGGCCTTCTCTGCGAAACTGAGCAGGGTAGTGCCCATGCCGTCACGTCTGGCTATGTTCTTTGCGCCACCTTCAAGGAAATAGGAGGGGCTTGTGGCAAGCTTCTCTCCGAGGGTGATGGCATCGTAGTAATCGCATCCGTGGGGGACGGCGACTACCTTGACGCAGTTCTTCAGGCGGTGATGGAACCAGAGGTCGTGCTTGTTGTCCTCAGGGATGCAGATTACCACCGGTATGTCGTTGTCTGAGCACACCTGGGCGAAGGCGCGGGCGGTATTGCCGGCGGATTGGACTATCAGAGTCCTTTTTTCCTTCCTGTCTATGCGCGCACAGACGGAATAAGCCTCCGTCTCCTTGAAGGAGCAGGTCTTCATCTTTGCCCCGATCTTGGGTGCGTAGCCGGAGAAAGTAATATATAAGTTGTTAAGTCCCAAGAATTTGGCCAGGCCCTTCGACTTGTATGTGACCGGAGCTGCCGAACCATGGAGCGTCCGTTTCACCGGCATCCATGAAGAATAGCGGTAGAGACCGCGCAACTCGGGACGGGGGGTAAACATCCTCTCGGAATAAACCGCCCGCACAAGGGAAGGGTCGGAGCATTCAGGGTCGGACAATGTCCAGCCGCCGTCATCGAAAATGCGACCGGTCTTTACATTTTCCAGTCTGTATTCTGTGGGTTTGAACTTCAGAAACTGCATAGTATCAAAGATTTATGAAAAGCCAAACGTAATATGCCGCAAATGTAAGCACAAAAATGGAACCTTCCCAGCGGTCTATCTGATTCTTTTTGAATGTATAGGAAGAGAGCATGACCAGGACGACGCTCAGAAGCAAGACGCCGACGTCTATGAGGGAGATGCCAGAGAACGAGACGGGGTTGACCGCCGAAGAGATGCCCAATATGAGCAGGATGTTGAAGATGTTGGACCCCAGGATGTTGCCGAGAGCCAGCTGCCCCTTCTTGCGGGCGGCTGCGACGATGCAGGCCGCAAGTTCCGGCAGGGAAGTGCCCCCTGCGAGCAGGGTTATCGCTATGAACTTGTCACTGACACCGAGGGCGCTTGCAATCCGTACCGCAGAATTGACAAACCAGCGGCCGCCGAAGATAAGACCGGCGAGACCGGCGATGGTAAGCAGAATAGCCATTGCCATTTTCCTCTCTTTTGCTGGCTCGTCACCCTCTGATGAGGAACCGTCGTCGTTCTTGAAGCAATAATATATGTATACTGCGAAAAGCAGCAGAAAGACAATGCCTTCCACTCGCGAAAGACCATCCGAAGCCCCCAATCCGAAAAGGGTATGGCTCATGCCGCATGCCGCAAGCAGGAAGGTGACCAGCAGCGTAACCGGGATGTCGCGCTGGCGGTTGTTCCTGGTAATCGCGATGGGAGCTATAAGGGCGGTGACACCGAGTATCAGCAGGGTGTTGAAAATGTTTGAACCAATGACATTGCCGATTGAAATGTCGGAGTTCCCTGCAATGGCGCCGGTGAGGCTCACGACGAGCTCGGGGCAGGACGTTCCGAATCCTACTATGGTAAGACCTATGACAAACTCGCTCACGTGCAGTTTGCGGGCGATTGCCGACGCCCCGTCCACGAGCCATTCGGCACCTGAGATTATGAGAACCAGTCCGAGTATGAGAATAAGTGCGTCAGTCAGCATAACAGTCAAGTTTGCAAATGTTTTCTACGTGCATGGTGTGTGGAAACATGTCCACCGGCTGCACTGCGGTTATACGGTACTTGTGAGCCATGAGCGCGATATCGCGGGCCTGGGATGCAGGATTGCAGCTCACGTATACGATGCGGCGGGGCTTTGCCCGCAATATGGTCTCCACAACATCCGGATGCATTCCGGCACGGGGAGGGTCGACGATAATCACGTCAGGCTTACCGTGTGAAGCGATGAAGGCATCGGTGAGAATGTCCTTCATGTCACCGGCGTAGAATTCGCAATTGCCGATTCCGTTCGCACGGGCATTCTCCCTGGCATCCTCGATTGCCTCCGGAACATATTCGATACCAATGACTTTTGAGGCGCCGGCACTGACAAACTGGGCGATGGTACCGGTGCCGGTATAGAGGTCGTAAACGATTTCTTCACCTGTGAGGCCCGCGAATTCACGCGCCTTGCGGTAGAGTTGCAGGGCCTGACCGGTATTTGTCTGATAGAACGACTTGGGGCCGATGCGGAAGCGCAGGTCTTCCATGCGTTCGTAAATGGCGTCCTCACCGTGATAAAGGATGCACTGCTGGTCGGAAATGCTGTCGTTGCCTTTCGTGTTGATTACGTAATACAGCGACGTAAGCTCGGGGAAACGGGCCACGATGGCGTCCAGAAGCCCGAAAATGGCAGGGGAGTCCTCACCGAAGCAGACAATCAGCATCACCTGGCCGTCGTCGGTGGTGCGTACGAACATGTTGCGCAACAGCCCGTGATTCTCGCGTATATCGTAGAAAGAGAAGTCGTTCCGGAGAGCGTAGTCCTTGATAAAGAGTCTGAGGGCATTGGCGGGCTCCTTCTGAAGGTGACAGCAGTCTATATCGAGGACCTTGTCGAAAAACTTGCCGACGTGGAAGCCCAGGCCGCATTTCTGCTGTGGCGACAGAGCGTCCGCATCTTCGTCAGGAAGAATCCAACGTCTGTTTGATGCGCTGAATTCCAGCTTGTTACGATATCGGACCGTAAGGGCGGAGCCTATGATGGGGGAGACTTCAGGAACCTGGAGGTGACCTATGCGGGTGAGCTGGTCGTAGACCTGGCGCTGCTTGGCAGCAAGCTGTATGTCGTAAGGCAGAGGCTGCCAG
>CAMOGR010000016.1 GCA_946614205.1 uncultured Bacteroidales bacterium
CACTTATAGGAACGCCTCAGGTGGTGTGCTGGAGCACGTCGCCGCTTTCCTGGTGGTATGCCGTCAATGTGCTCAAGGTGGGAAGCCACATACGCTTCATCTCTCTTGGCAACCTGTGCCTCGGGAGGGAAGCCTTCCGCGAGTTGCTGCAGGACGATTTCAACGAGGCGAATCTCCTTGCAGAGCTTCGCCGCCTCCTGGAAGACAGCTCCTGCCGGGAGCGGATGAAAAGCGATTACGCCAAGATACGCGAGTCTCTGGGCGGTTCAGGAGCTTCCCTTGCCGTAGCCAGGGCCATGATCGAAGAATTAAACAAAACCACGATATGAAAAGACTGTTACTTACCCTTCTGGCTGCAGTTTCGCTTTGCAGCTGCTCTGTCCTCACAAACATCAACTGGAACGCCGAGGGGCTGGCTTCGGCGGCCGGCAAGGCCATGACCGCGGCCAGCATTTCTGATGAAATGGTGGTGGAGCTGAGCCGTCAGACGATTGCCCAGCTGGACGCCCAGAACACTATCGACAACGGGGCTTACAAGCGCCGTCTCGACAGGGTGATGTCCGGTGTGACCGACATCGACGGCATACCCATCAACATGAAAGTGTACAAGACGGAAGAAATCAACGCCTTTGCTTGCGGCGACGGTTCCATCAGGGTTTACAGCGGCCTTATGGACGTCATGGACGACGACGAACTGGTAGCCATAATCGGGCACGAGCTCGGACATGTCCACAACCAGGATACCAAGCGTTCCATCAAGAGTGCATACCTTGCCTCTGCTGCCCGCGACGTTGTGGCTTCCGCCGGCAATTACGGCGCCCTTGCGGCATATATGCTCGGCGACATAGGCGAGGCTTTCGTGAGCGCCCAGTATTCTCAGCAGCACGAGTATCGTGCCGACGAACACGGATGCCAGTTCGCAATCAGCCGCGGACGCAGCCCCTACAGTATGTACAATGCCCTGCAAAAGCTCATGCAGCTCTCGCAGGACACCAGTTCTTCCATTATTGCCCATATGTTCGCCGACCACCCCAAGACCGAACTCCGTGCGGAGAAGATGAAGAAGATGGCGGACGAGTATACGGCTAAATCTTCAAAATAGCGTAAACCAGGTTCTTGACGATGTAAAGCGTCAGGGTCAGGAGGATTATTACTGACCAGTTCAGGGAACAGAACACACAGACGAGGATGGCTGCGAGCACTACAAATGCAAACGCCATCCTCTTGTTTTTCAGCGTCTGGGGATCGTCGGAGTGAAACTTGAGCGAGAACATGGGAACTTCGCTTACAAGCAGGGCCGACAGGCAGAGGCTGAGGACAGGGATGAATACAGGACCGGCGCACCAGGTGGCAAGGAAGCTGGAAGGGTCGTAAGCCACGTAGTAGCAAAGGGAACCCGCGAGCAATGCGCAGGCGGGAGTGGGAAGCCCCAGGAAGCTGCTGGTCTGGCGTGTGTCGACATTGAACTTGGCGAGCCGCAGGCCGCTTGCGACGGTGATGACAAGGGGAATCCAGCATACCCAGCTTTCGCCGAACATGCACACCTTCGAAAGGTTGTACAGCATCACGGACGGCAGAACGCCGAAGGATACAAGGTCGGACAGCGAGTCGAGCTCCTTGCCGAGGTCGGAATAGGCGTCAAGCGCCCTGGCCGCGAATCCGTCGAGGAAATCCGCCAGGGAAGCGCCGAGCATGAGCAGGAAAGCTATGTCAATCCTGCCCTTGAACGCAAAAACAACCCCGATGATCCCGCAGGCGAGATTCATCGAGGTTATGCAGTCGGGAATGTATTTCTTCATCAGTAATTACTTGAGGCCGAGTTTTGCCTTGATATCCTTGGGCAGAGCGTCCTTGTGAATCACGAAGTCGAGTGTCTGGGCCTTGACGAAGGACTCGGTGGCGTACCAGATACCCTTGTACTTGCCGCTCTCGCCCCAGGAATTCTTGACCATGTAGTATTTCTTGCCGTCCTGGTCCTTGGCTATGCCGTATATCTGCATGCCGTGGTCGTCGGTCATGGTCTTGTTGTCGAAATCAATCTGGCGCTGCTCCTGGGAGGCGGTCTTCTCGACCACGGAAACGGGAGCGCTCTTGCCTTCTTCCTTGCCTACCCAGTGCTCGCGGTCGGAGCCGGCTGACGAAGCCTTGACGTCGATGTTGACCGCGAGGCCGTCACGGGTGAATCCGGGATGCGAAACGTCTGCGCCCCAGGCAACGGTGTAGCCGTTGTTCAGAGCATTGTCCAGAACGTACATGAGCTCGTCGATAGGAAGGTTGTAGGCCTTGTCCCAGCGCCAGTTGTCGCATACCTCGATGGCGAATGAGCCGTAGAAGGGATGATGGGTGAAACTGGTGAGGGAGACGTAATCGGCGGGGTTGATTTTCATGGCGTCGCGATAGCTGGCGGGAGTGTACTCCTTGCCGTCTACGGTGAAGGTCTCAGGGTATTTGCCGAGGTATTCGTCGAGAACGGCCTGCACGGCACGCTGCCAGGCGGTGGTCAGGG
>CAMOGR010000017.1 GCA_946614205.1 uncultured Bacteroidales bacterium
CCGCGACATGTACTTCCTGGTGAAGTTCCATCAGTGGACGCCCGGGCATGTGAGCCATTCTTACGGGCGTATCGTCGAGCTGACCGACGGCAGCCTGCGCACACAGGAGCTTCTCGACGCCGCGGACATACTTGTAACCGATTACTCCAGCTGCTTCGTGGACCACCTTATGCTTGACCGGCCGCAGCTGTTCTACGCATACGACCTTGAGCACTACAAGGCTAAGGAGAGGGACCTTTACGGGGACTATCTCGAGGACGCTACCGGGCCGGTCTGCAGGGACAGGGATTCCTTCATCCGTGCCCTTGAGAGCATTGCAGACGGGGATGACGGGTTCGCGGCCAAGCGCGCCGAGATGCTGGATTTCTATTACAGCCCCGAGAATCAGTGCGCCGTTGCACCGAAGCAGGCGGATTTCATCATTTCACTTGGCTGACAGTATGCTGACCGTCCTGCCTACGGCCTCCTGGAAGCTGTAGCGCGGCTCCCATCCTGTGGCGCGGAGACGCGAACTGTCCAGAAGTGCGTTCTGCGCTGTCGAATAGCCCTTGCGTTCGCTCTCTTCGGGCAGTTCGAAACTCAGACTGCTTCCTGCGATTCGGGCGCACAAAAGGGCGAAGTCCTTGAGGCTGACATCGCACTCTGGCGCGGACACGTTGTATGCGGCCCCGTTTTCTCCATGCAGGAGCAGATGCAGCATGGCACTCACGGCATCGGCTACATAAGTATATGAGAATCTTTGGATTCCCTCGCTCTTGAGGACGATGTCGGCACGCTGCACGGCCTTTCTTATGAACTGGGAGGATGCCTTGCTGTCGCCGGGCAGCATGGTGGGCCCGAATATGCGGCTGAGCCGGGCGATGACTGCCCTGACGCCCTTTTCTGCAATATACGACTGGCAGAGTGCCTCGCACACCCTTTTTGATTCCGGGTAGCAGGCGCGGGCGTTGCCAAGGTTGAGCGCCCCGGTAGAGCCTTCCGTGAAGGGGGCTCCGTCGGGTGAATTGCCGTAAATCTCTACGGATGAGGGGTATAGCACGGTGGCGCCGCATTCGGCGGCAAGGTCCAGCGCATGCCTTGCTCCCTCGGTGTTGACCAGTACGGTCTCAATGGGACGGGCAGAGTATGCCTGGGGATGAGTGTTGCTTGCAAGGGGGATGACGGCGTCGGGGCGGAGTCCGGAAGGGAACGGCTCGAGTGCATCGTGCCCGATGAACGAAAAACGTGGGCTGCCGAAGTGGGGCCCGAGACGCTCAAGAGCCCTTTCCCTGCTGCGGGATGCGGCTATGACGTTTGCTCCGGCCTCCATGAGCGTATCGACGAGGAACGTGCCTACGAGCCCGGTGGCTCCGGTTACGAGAACCGTCAGGCCCCGGAGTTCACCTGCTGAGGCGGCTGCAGCGCGGACGTCTTCCGCATACAGAGGGTTGTTGCGTATTGCGTTCATCTTTCAGGGTTCTGGACGTCGCGCCGGAGGTATCCTTTGAAGAGCTCCAGGTCGTCTGGAGTGGTGAGTTTGATGTTCTTCTCGGAACCTGCGCAGAAGTGAAGGCGCTCGCCGAGTTCCACCATCATTGTGTTGGTGTAGGACGAACCGTAGATGCCTATGCCTTCGGCGAAGGCCTTGCGGTATCCGCTGAGGAGTTTGTCGAAGGTATATGCCTGGGGGGTCGACACGCGCCGCAGGGTCTCGCGCGGGATGTACTTCGTTGTGGTGGCAGGATTTTCGGGGTCGACTACGAAAATCTGTTCGTTGTAGGGCAGGGAAGTTACTCCGTTGCCGAAACGTGCGGCCGAGCGTATCACGTCCGTAAGTACGAAATCGTCAACCATGGGGCGGATTCCGTCATGGATGATGATTATGTCTTTTGGCGAGCATGTACCTTCCAGGGCGAAGATTCCGTTTCGTATGCTTTCCTGGCCCGTGGCGCCTCCGGACACTATCCTGCGAAGCTTGTCGATGCCGTACTGGCGGGCGTAGGCTCTGGCTACGTCGTGCCAGCCGTCGAGGCAGACCAGCAGTATTTCGTCTATCATCGGATGCCGCTGGAATCCTTCAAGGGTGTATACTAGCACCGGTTTGTCGTAGACGTTGATAAACTGTTTGGGGATGTCCTGGCCCATTCTCTGGCCGGTTCCCCCAGCTATGATGACTGCAATGTTCATACTGATGCAAATATAGTCAAATCCTTATTCTTATGAAACGGTACAGGTATGCCATCAGACAGGTCAGAGCGAAGCTGACGCTGACGAACAGGTAGGGGTTGCCGGCAGGGACGAGCATCATTGCGAGCCGCTGGTAGATATAGAGGGGAAAAAGGTTGCGGCCGAACCAGACCAGTACCGGATTGCCGATTCTGAACTTTCTGAGAAGCAGTACGGCGAGTATGGCGAATGAGATGGTGCGTACGGTGTAGACCAGCTGGTACGGGTCGTTGTGCTTAGGGTATGTCGCTATATAACAGGCGAGTGCAAGGATGAAGGCAATCCACCACGCCTTCCTGCCGATGCCGTCGATCGAGCTCTTGAGCATGCAGGCGGACATGCCGAGAGGATAGGCGGCGAGCGTCTTGTACCAGTAGGGTTCCCTTGTAAGGAGCAGCCCGATGAATATGAAGACGATGAGTATGAGATTCACGGCCACGATTCTGCTGCCTTCCGGTTTTTTGCCGCCCAGGACCAGGGTGGCGGAAAGCCAGGTGCTGAGGTAGCACAGGATTATCACGAATATGTACCAGCAGGAATTGCCTATGCTTTCCCATCCGGCAAAAGCGAGAAGATAGGTAAGAGGGGAGTATGTGCGGCCCATGAGCAGCTGTACCAGGGCGTAGACGGCGACTGCGACCTGGAAGTTGACAAGTGTGCCCAGGGCCCGGTGGCGCGGTATGCTGCGTACGTAGTCCCGTCCTTTCGCGGCAATCGAGTTCATCACCCCGTAACCGGAGAAGAACAGGAACATCACCACGCACATCTGACCCATCTTGCCCTGTATCCACCAGTAGATGTCGTTTGCCGGGCCGGAGAAGACAGTACCGGCATCCGCCGCTGCTTGCGAGGCATGGGCGAGAAAGACGAGTATGATGAAGATGCCTTTGACTGCGTCCCCTTGTTCTTTGGAGAGGTAAGACGTGTCGGCGGCCTCCCTCGGCCGGAGGCCGAAAAGGCAGAGAACAATCAGCAGTATGTAAAATACAATCATGCCGTTTACAAAGATACGGCATTTTTTCTTATTTTTGCAGTTATGGAGACACCTTTCCTGAGCGTGATAGTGCCGGTATACAAGTCGGAGCAGTACATTGAGGACTGCGCCCGTTCTCTTTTCGGCCAGACGTTCGCGGATATCGAATACATCTTCATCGACGACTGCTCTCCTGACGGTTCGATGGATGTGTTGCAAAGGGTTCTCGGGGATTATCCGGAGCGCAGGTCTGGGGTGCGCGTTTTCCGCATGGACGTCAACAGCGGTCAGGCGGCTGTCCGCACCAAGGGGCTTGAACTTGCCCGTGGCAAATACGTAACCCATTGTGACAGTGACGATACGGTTGAACCGCGCGCCTATTCGCTTCTGTGCGCCAAGGCCCTCGAGGAGGACCTTGACATCGTAAGCTGCGACCTCCTCTGCGAGAAGGACGGAAGGTGGAAGAGGGTGTCCGGTGCGAGTCCCACGGGC
>CAMOGR010000018.1 GCA_946614205.1 uncultured Bacteroidales bacterium
AAGGCATTGGCCCTTACGAACTGTCTTCCGAACGTACTCCCGCCGGAGGAGCGGAGAAGAAAGTCTCAATCGCGGACGGATTCAAAACCGTATTCACTACGCCCACCGCACTCATGGTGACTCTCGGATTCTGCGGATTCATCTTCGTGATAACGGGATACATGACCTGGGTACCAACGTTCCTGCAGGAAAACTTCGGCCAGAGCGGCGCCCAGGCAGGCCTAAACTCCATGCTATGGACCTACGTGGCAGCATTCGCAGGAGTGCTCCTCGCAGGCACCCTGAGCGACAGATGGGCCGCAAAGGACCCCCGCAAACGCATGATCATACAAGGCGCAGGCCTGATACTGGGAGCGGCATTCCTCCCGTTCATGGGAACGGCCAGCAGCATCTGGCTGCTCTACCTATGCTTCGCCGGATGGGGCTTCTTCCGAGCCTTCTTCGACGCCAACATCTACGCAGTCCTCTACGACGTAACGCCGGAACGCCTTCACGCCTCATGCTCCAGCGCAATGATAATGACAGGATTCGCCGTCGGAGCGACAGCACCCTACATCCTCGCCCTCATAAAAGAAGCCACCGGCAGCCTCAACGCCACGTTCCCCGTACTCGGAGCCATCTGGCTGGTCTGCGGAACCGCCTGCCTGTATGTGAGTTACAGGCACTACAACAAAGATTACAACAACAATAAAGCACACGCATAATGCAAGCACAAGAAAAACTCCGCAAGCCCCGCGCGGGCCTGCTGCTCATAGCCTCGCCCCGGTTCAAGAACCTCAGCGGTCCCCGGCGCGGCACTTACGGCGAGCGCAAACTGAAAGCCGTGGAGGCCATCAAGGAATCGCTCGGATTCCTCGACATCGCAGACCCCGGAATAGTGTACGAACGCGAAGACGCAGAAAAGGCCATCAAAATCTTCTTCGAAGAAAAAGTCGACTTCATCTACGCCGAATTCCTCTCCTGGAGCGAAGACTTCGCCTGGATAAGGTTCCTGCGCGACTGCCCCGACATTCCCATAATCTTCTGCAACGTCGCCCGGCCCAGGATGAGCTTCGAAGACACGCTCGACGAAGACGACTTCGTGGACTACCTGTGCGCCGGGACCCTCGTCGGTTCGCTCGAAGGCTCAGGCAGCCTGCGCAGGATACCCCGCCAAAGGGTGCGCACCGTAATGGGCACGAGGGAGCAGATAACAGAAGAGGTACGCGTGTACGCACAGGCGGCGCGCGCAAGGGCCATCCTGCGCCGCTCCAACGTCGGACTCATGGCCAACATGAACGAAGCCATGTGGAGCACATACATCGACAATTACGACCTGTTCACCAAGATAGGGCCGGAAATCCATTACCTCCCCTACAGCGACTACGGCGCACAGATCGACGCCCTCACCGACGAAGAAGTCAAGGAGTACGCAGATGAACTCACGTCCCGCTACAGCATGATGCCCGACGTCGAATACGACAAGTTCATAGGCTGCGTCAAGGCGACCCTCGCCATAAAGAAACTCGCACAGAAGAACGACATAGACTGCTACGTCTACAACGACATAGACCAGGCGACCTTCCGCACGGCAGGCTGCCGCGCAGGCTTCTACCCGCAGTGGTTCAACGACAACGTAAGCGTACTGGTGCCCGAAGCCGACATAGGCGCAGGCCTCGCGACCTACATACTCAAGCTGCTCAGCGGCAGGCACGTCAACTTCATCGAGCCGTTCCACATCGAAGACGACTGGGGCACCTTCGCCGGAGGTCACGCAGGCCCCAACGACCACAACGACCCTGCATGGCAGCAGAACGTGGTGATAGCCCGCGACGTCCGCTTCGCGAAAACCAGCTGGAAGTATGCCGGAGCGCCGTTCGCCTGGTATCGCATCAGCCCCGGACTCAAGACCGTATGCGGCCTTTACGAAGAGGACGGCCGGTACAAGCTGGTGACGTTCATGGCGGAAAGCCTCTCAGAGAAAGACACGCCCCAGAGCGGCAAAAAACACCTCCTCGCCACATATACCCACACCATTTTCCGCCCGCAGGTACCGGTGAAGGAGCTCTTCGAGAGGGTGCTCAAGGTCGGAGTCACGCAGCACTACGCCATCGCCGACGGCGACTGGAGACCGCAGCTCGCCGCATTCGCCGAAATTATGGGATTCGAGTATCACGACATAAGATAAACTGCCATGAGTTTCATGTACAACCCCTTTCCGTACCACGACCCCAAGCCGGTCAACCGTCCGGAGCTGAGTACACAGACCATTGATTCAATAACCGGAGGCGGCAGCCAGAAAGTGGCCAAGGCCTTCATGACAGCCATAGCGCCCAAGGTAAGGGAAGAAGGAGCCATCGTAGCCCTCGACGGCTACACCGGAGCGAAGTGGGACCTGCTCGTCAGCCTGCTCGCCAGGGAATGCGACGTCTTCGGATTCAGGATAGAGTTCGTGGACAGCGCCGCCCGCACGTTCAAGAGCGGAGAAGAAATTGACGCAATCATCGACCCCCTGCTCATCTGGGACAAGAAAATCGACCCCACGCTCCTCTACGGCAAGGTTTATCACGGAGGATACGCAGGCCTGATGGAACAGTCCAAGGTGGAAGCCTTCAAGAAAGAGATCCCCGCCCTCAAGGCTCCAGGGACGCTCGTGCTCGTATACGGATACGGTTCACTCGTAAAGGAACTGCGCTCCCTGTACGACGTCCGCTGCTGGCTGGACATAACCCCGATGAACAGCATGCTGCGCATACGCGCCGGAGAGTACGCCAACATCGGAAAGAAGCACACCGGAATCATCAACCGCACCATACGCCGCTGCTACTACTGCGACTTCGAAAACGCGGTTCAGCTGCGCAAGGAACTCTTCGCCGAAGGCGCGCTCGACTGGTATTTCCTCGACAACGACCGCGCCCGGCTGCAGATGATGCCGTTCAGCACATTTGCCGACATCTGCGCCCAGCTGGTCAAATACCCCTTCCGCGCCAAGCCCTGCTATCTGGAGGGAGTCTGGGGAGGCAGCTACATGAAGCAGCAGCGCCACCTGCCGGCGAACATGCGCAACGCAGCCTGGGTGTTCGACTTCATCCCCATGGAGGTCAGCGTCCTGGTGCAGGCCGGCGACGAACTGCTCGACATCAACTACTGCTCCTTCGTCCACAAGGAAGGCGTCGCCCTCATGAGCGAGAAGTGCGTACGCAAATACAAAGGCTACTTCCCCATCCGCTTCAACTGGGACGATTCCTATCATTCCACCGGCAACATGAGCATCCAGTGCCACTCCGGCGGCAAGTTCAACGTCGAGAATTACAATGAGTTCGGGCGCCAGGACGAGAGCTACTACGTAGTGATAACGGGCCACGAGGCAAAGACCTTCATAGGCTTCCGCGACGACGCCGACATCCCCGCATTCTTCCGGGAAATAGAGGCCGCCGATACCGAACATGTCCCCTGCGACTACATGAAGT
>CAMOGR010000019.1 GCA_946614205.1 uncultured Bacteroidales bacterium
GGAGATTTCCTTATGGGCTCCGTCGTTGAAAATCACGCAGTTGGTGAGCATTTCCATGACTGAGCAGCCGTCGTGAAGGGCGGCGGCGGTCATGATTTCCTCATTGAGCGCGAGTTCCACGTCCAGCGAACGGGCGAAGAACGTGCCCTTGGCGCCCAGTACGAGCGAACCGGGGGTGAAAGGATGCTCGACTGTTCCGTAGGGCGAGGTCTTGGTGATCGCTCCGAACTTGGAGGTAGGCGAATACTGGCCTTTGGTCAGACCGTAAATCTGATTGTTGAACAGTATGATGTTGATGTCGATGTTGCGGCGGATGGCATGTATGAAGTGGTTGCCGCCTATTGCAAGGGCGTCACCGTCGCCGCAGGCCTGCCACACGGTAAGCGTGGGGTTGGCTACTTTGATGCCGGTGGACACTGCCGTCGCACGGCCATGGATGCTGTGGAATCCGTAAGTATCCATGTAGTAAGGGAGACGGCTTGAGCAACCGATGCCGGAAACGACGACATAACGTTCTTTCTCATAGCCAAGTGCCTGGCTCACCTTGGGAAGGGCCCTCTGGAGAGCTGCAAGGACGGCGTGGTCGCCGCAACCAGGGCACCAGCGGACTTCCTGGTCGGACTTGAAATCCTTGAATGTAAGACTTGCCATAGCTAAAGCTCCTTTTTGATTGCGTCCACAAGCTCGCTCACGAGGAAGGGCTGACCCTGGACTTTGTTGAAACCGGTGTAATTGAACTGGGGAAGCTGGGCACGGAGCCAGCCGAGGAAATGGCCGCTGTTGAGCTCGCACACGAGTATCTTCTCAAAGCGGGAGAACAGTTCCTGCGTGCCCTCGGGAAGAGGGTTGATGAAGTCGAAGTGGGCGTAGGAAACGTTTCCGGCCTCCTCGACTGCACCGAGGATGTGTCCGAAGGTTCCGCCCCATCCGACCACGAGCAGCTTGCCCTCGGCCGGGCCGCAGACGAGCTCCAGACGGGGCAGGTCGCGGGCTATGCGGGCCACTTTTTCGGCACGCTCGCGCACCATTGTCGCATGGTTCTGAGGGTCGGTGGAAAGTACGCCTTCGTGCGTCTTCTCCAGGCCGCCCACGCGGTGTTCGAAGCCCTTCTGGCCGGGAATCGCCCAACGGCGCACCAGGGTCTCGGGGTCTCTCTCGAAAGGCTTGAAACGTTCGCCCTCGGCGAGTACTCCGCTGGCAAAAGGAGGTTTGATTTCAGGATAATCCGCCATGGAAGGTATCCTCCAGGGCTCGCTGCCGTTGCCAAGGAAGCCTTCGCTGAGCAGCAGTACGGGAGTCATGTGCTCCAGGGCGATTTTCGCCGCGGTAAACGCTGCGTCGAAGCAGTGAGAAGGAGAATGAGCGGCAATCACAGGCATGGGGCACTCGCCGTTGCGGCCGTAAAGGGCCTGGTCGAGGTCGGACTGCTCCGTCTTGGTGGGAAGTCCCGTGGAGGGACCGCCCCTCTGCACGTCCACGACGACAAGAGGGAGTTCAGCCATGACGGCAAGGCCGAGAGCCTCGCTCTTGAGCGAGAGGCCAGGGCCGGAAGTCGTGGTTACGGCGAGGTTGCCGGCGTAACTCGCACCTATTGCCGTGCAGATGCCGGCGATTTCGTCCTCGGCCTGCAAAGTCTTGGCACCGAGGCTCTTGTGAATCGCAAGCTCCTCCAGGATAGCGGTCGCGGGCGTGATGGGATACGAGCCGCAGAAAAGAGGAAGACCAGACTTCTCGGAGGCTGCGAGAAGGCCCCAGGCCGTAGCCTGGTTGCCGGTGATGTTGCGGTAGGTTCCCTTCTTCTTGTTCTTTACGGGAGCTACGGTATAGGTATTGGGAATCGCCTGGATGTTGGCTGCATAGTTGAAGCCGTCGTTGAGCACCTTCTTGTTGGGCTCGATAAGCTCGGGGTGCTTCTTGCTGAACTTGCGCTCGAGATACATGTAGATGTACTCGAGGGGACGGCTGTAGATATAGCATGCCATGCCCAGGGTGAACATATTCTTGCACTTGAGGACGGTCTTGGGGTCGAGCCCGCTGTCCTTGAGAGACTCCTGGGTAAGCGTGCTGATTGCGGCCACGATGATCGCGCGGTCCTCAACGCCGAGTTCGGCGAAGGGATTGTCGGTCTTGAAGCCGGCCTTCTGCATGCCCTTCTCGTCAAAGGCGTCGCCGTCAACGAGTATCATCGCCGTGGGCTTGCACCATTTGGCGTTGGACTTGAGAGCCGCAGGATTCATGGCTACGAGAAGGTCGCAGAAATCTCCGGGAGTGCCTACGCCCTCGCTTCCGATGTGGACCTGAAAACCGGAAACTCCGGATACGGTGCCATGGGGAGCACGTATCTCGGCGGGGAAATCGGGGAATGTCGACAAGGAGTTGCCATAGATTGCAGACATGTCTGCGAAAAGAGACCCGGTGAGCTGCATACCATCTCCCGAGTCTCCTGCGAATCTAATCACAACATCCTTTAAGTCAATGACTTTGTGTTGCATCTTAGTTATGTGGTTTATAAGTGGTGTTTACTTTGCCAGTTGCTGCTGCTGTTCCGCCTGTGCCTGAAGCTCTGCCTGGAGAGATT
>CAMOGR010000020.1 GCA_946614205.1 uncultured Bacteroidales bacterium
CCTGCAGGCGGGCCTTGGAGACCTTCGATATATTGGTCATGGCATCCCAGGAAGTAACACGCTTGACATACAGCCACTGGGCAATCTGCCTGCCCACAAAAGGCTTGAGACCACAGCCTGAAGCTATCTGGACGAGTTCCTCCTGATTTTTTCCAAGCAACTTTGTTTTCACCTTACAAAAGTAAGGATTTTTCTCTTATATTTGTATGCTAACTTTTAAAACCACACGTTATGGCTAAAGAAATTGAAACACAGGCCCCCGATGTGAACGCCGCCAAGCTCAAGGCGCTCCAGGCCACAATCGACAAGATTGAAAAAGATTTCGGAAAGGGCACGATTATGAAGCTGGGAGATCAGCCACAATGGGATGTCCAGGTGATTCCGAGCGGTTCCGTAGCGCTCGACCATGCACTTGGAATCGGTGGTTATCCCCGCGGCCGCATCATCGAGATTTACGGCCCCGAATCCAGCGGCAAGACTACTCTTGCCATCCACGCCATCGCCGAGGCGCAGAAGACCGGCGGCATCGCTGCTATGATCGATGCCGAGCACGCCTTCGACCGCACCTACGCCCAGGCACTCGGCGTAAATCTGGAAACCCTCCTCATCAGCCAGCCCGACAACGGCGAGCAGGCTCTGGAAATCGCAGACAACCTGATCCGCAGCGGAGCAGTTGACATCGTCGTAATCGACTCCGTGGCCGCCCTCACGCCCAAGGCCGAGATTGAAGGCGAAATGGGAGACAACAAGGTCGGCCTCCAGGCCCGCCTGATGAGCCAGGCCCTGCGCAAGCTCACCGCAAACATCGCAAAGACCAACACCTGCTGCATCTTCATCAACCAGCTCCGTGAGAAGATCGGCATAATGTTCGGCAACCCCGAGACCACAACCGGCGGCAACGCCCTCAAGTTCTACGCTTCCGTGCGTATCGACGTACGCCGCACCACCCAGCTCAAGGACGGCGACGAGGCCACCGGCAACCGCACCCGCGTCAAGGTCGTCAAGAATAAGATGGCGCCGCCCTTCAAGAAGGCGGAGTTCGACATCGTCTACGGCGAAGGCATCAGCCATGTGGCGGAGATTGCCGACCTCGCAATCGAGTTCGACATCATCCACAAGAGCGGTTCCTGGTTCAGCTACAACGGAGAAAAACTCGCCCAGGGTCTTGCCAGCGTCAAGCAGCTTCTCAAGGACAACCCCGAGCTCTGCGACGAAATCGAGGCAAAGGTCCGCGAGGCTCTCAGCGCCGTGAAGGACTGAGTCTCGTACAGTGTTCTCAAAACGCACGATGGTGATCATCGGTCACCGCCGTGCGTTATTTTTATAGGAAATCGCTGATGAACCAGAGCATCGTACGCTTGAAGTACTCGCCGGCGTCCCAGCTGTCGAATTCTTCGTCGCCTATCAGAATGCTGCCTTCCTGCGCCTGCAGAAGATACTCCTTCTGGGCTGCAGCGGTGGAGGCGTCGTAGATATAGGTGTTTACCTCGTAATTGCGCCTCATGCTTATCTTGTCTAGGTTGGTCGTGCCTATGCAGACCAGATAGTCGTCGGCGAGGAAGGTCTTGCTGTGGTTGAACGGAGGCTTGCGGTAAATCATCTTCACTCCCGCCTGGGCGCACTCCTTGAAATAGGTGCGGAAAGCAGGTGCGAGCGAAGGCAGGTCCTGCTCGATGGGCACAATCACGCGGACGTCAACTCCGCGGCCGGCGCATCTCTTTATCGCGTCCACTACGGGTCGTGGCGGATAGAAATAAGGAGTCTCTATCCACACGTAGTCGCGGGCATGGTCCAGCACCCATACAAGCGCGTCCTCAGCCATGTGGGACGGCATGTCGGCTCCGTCGGGAACGACCTGAAGAATCTTTCCCTCACGCTCCGGGGCCTCTTCTACACGGAAGACGAGACTGCAGCGGTCCCGCCTGCGGGCGGTCTTGTTCCAGTTGCGCAGGAAAGCACCGCGAAGGCTCCCGGCAGCGGGCCCGGTGATACGAAGGTGGCAGTCGCCCCATCCGGATATGCTGCCCTCGGATATGTTCATGCCGCCGGTATATGCGACGCTGCGGTCTATTACGGTGATTTTGCGGTGGTTACGTTCGCCGGGATACATGAAGGTCGGGTACAGCCTGTAAAGAGGCGCGAACTCTACGAGATTGATACCGCCGCGCACCATTTCATCCGCAAAACCGCTGAACACGGGACGGCCGTCAAAGACGCTGTCGAAGAAATTGCCGAAGTTGTCGTGGATGTAATTCACCTTCACGCCGTCCTTCACCTTGCCGAAGAGGATGTCGCGGGCCTCGTAGCCGTCGGAGTCGTTGCAGAAGAGGAACAGTTCCATCTCTATGGAGCGGGTGGCGCCTCGGAAATCGCTGTAAAGCAGGTCGCCGAACTCGCGTCCCGAGCGTATGATCCGGAAGTCGTTGCCGGAAGTGGGGACGCACTCCGGAGAAACGGCAAGGCCCCTTGCTAGCGGGCGGAACCTCTCCTGAATAAGGGGCGTGGCGTCGTGGACCGTAACGGTATCGGCCGGCACACGCGGCGCGGCCATCACAGAAGCCAACAGTAAGAGCAACAGTTTCATAATCAAACAAACAGACAAAGTTAAAAATCTTTCGGCAACATTGCCAACAGCAGTTCAAAAATATGATGATGCCGCTTGCGGCCGCAGTCAGCAAACAGCAGATTTTTTTGAACTTTTGCTATATTTGTAGCGCTATGTCAGAAAAAATACTGAGGCCACTGTTCGAAGAGTATACCGGACAGCGACTGTCTACCATTTCGGAGCTCCCCTCTTCCGGCAGCCACCGGAGATATTTCCGCCTGCGTGGCGAAGCCTTGTCCCTCATGGGCGTCCTGGGCACCAGCCTCGAAGAGAACAAGGCTTTCATAAACTTCTCCTCACACTTCCGCAGCAAGGGAATACGGGTGCCGGCGGTCCTTTGTGTCAGCAGCGACGGATACTCATACCTTCAGGAAGACCTGGGAGACGACATTCTCTTCAACCTCGTCTCACACGGAAGGGAGAGCGGCGTGTACAGCACCTACGAAACTTCGCTGCTGTGCAGCGCAATCGAGCAGCTCCCGGCACTCCAGTTTGCAGGAGCCGAAGGGCTCGACTGGAACTACTGCTACCCGCACCACAGTTTCGACGGCCGTCTCGTGGACTTCGACCTCAATTACTTCAAATACTGTTTCCTGAAGGCCAGCGGGCTCGACTTCAATGAGGTCATGCTGCAGGACGACTTTGAGAAACTGCGCGAAGACCTCCTCGGAGAGAACGACAACACCTTCATGCACAGGGACTTCCAGGCTCGCAACATAATGATCCACGACGGACGGCCATGGATAATCGACTTTCAGGGCGGGCTTCGCGGTCCAATTTATTACGACGTAGCCTCATTCATCTGGCAGGCCCGCTCCCGATTCCCGGAAGCGCTCAAGCAGGAACTGATACGCACATACCTCAGGGCCCTTCGCAGCTACCGCGAGGTGGACGAAGAGCAGTTCCGCGGACGGCTTCGAATATTCGTACTCTTCCGCACACTCCAAGTCCTTGGGGCCTATGGCTTCCGCGGCTACTTCGAGAAAAAGCCCCATTTCATAGCCAGCGTACCCTATGCGATGAGCAATCTGCGCACGCTGCTGCAGACCCCGTTCAGCCGCTATCCCTACCTCAATTCCATCCTGGAGCAGCTTACGGCTATGCCGCAGTTCAACGAAATGCCCCAGGACAAGCCGCTGGAGGTCCACATCTACAGTTTTGCGTACAAGAAAGGCATTCCGGCCGACAACACCGGCAACGGCGGCGGTTACGTTTTCGACTGCCGGTCCATCAACAACCCCGGCAAATACGAGCATTACCGCCAGTTCAACGGTACCGACCCCGAGGTGATAAAGTTCATCGAGGACGACGGCGAGGCCGCAGTTTTCCTGGAAAGCGTCTACAAGCTGGTCGACGCCCATGTCCAGCGCTTCATGGAACGCAAGTTCACACACCTTCAGGTATGCTTCGGCTGCACCGGCGGAC
>CAMOGR010000021.1 GCA_946614205.1 uncultured Bacteroidales bacterium
GCCGGGGCCGCCGCTAATTGGTGCAGGAGCCGTCAATGGACGTCAATCTGCTTGACGGTTTCAGGCTTCGTCGTCTTTACTATCTTGGGCAGGCAGACGTGCAGAACGCCGTTTTCCACCTTTGCCTCAATCTTGGACGCATCTACGTCATCGGGAAGGAGAAGGGTCTGCTGGAACTTCTCATAGGAGAATTCGCGGCGGAGGTAGCGTCCGTGCTTTCCGCCCTCCTTGTTCTCTGATTTCTTTTCCATTACGATATGGAGGTTGTTTTCGCCGTCCACCCGGACTGTGAAATCCTCTTTTGTGAGGCCAGGAGCTGCGAGTTCGACTTCGTACTCTTTATCGTTCTCAAGCACATTGATGGCCGGAGCGGTGTAGGTGGGCCTTTCCATCCAGCTATTGTCGAAGAAATCGTTGAAGATGTCCGGCAACCAGCTATTTGTAGTTCTTCTGACAGGTAACATAACTCAAAAACTTTTAAAGGTTCCGGTTCCCGGCCCTGCCGGGGCCGTTTTACCGGGTCTCCAACCGGAGACGCTTAATGAAACTTCAAACGGCGGGCCAGCGGCATTTTTGGGTCAAAATGGCACTCATGGCGCCTGCTCCGTGACAAAATGTCCTAAGAACAGTGCAAGATTTAAACGGAATAGGCATTTATTGATTGAAATAATTATCTTTGCAAAAATCAGAAGTCATGAGAATCAAGTTTACGCTCGTTTATATTCTTGCCGGAATAGCGTTCCTCGGCGTTTCCCTCTGGGTGTTCCTGAGCAAGGGCAAGAGTGCCAGGGCAGTGGGAGCCAAATACAGGCTGGGCGGCATTATGCTCACCGCCGCATCCATGCTTTCAGCAGCTTCGTGCGAGAGTCCTGTAGGCCCTGTGGTCACCTGTTACGAGCCTGCCGTTCCCCCGGAGGTCACATGCTACGATGTGCCCGCGCCGGTCAACTCCCTGTACGTGAGCGTAAAGGACAAGAATACAATGGACGTGCAGCCGGGAGACATCCTGCTGCTGAACATCGAAAATCCCAGCGATGACTGCTTCCTCTGCAACATCAATGCACGCAACCCCGAATCTACGCTGCTGCAGTCGCAGGAGTTGACCCTCGACCCGGAAAGCGCCTGGTATCTTGGCGCAGAAATTACCATAGAAGACGTCTCGTACAAGGGCGAGGCCGTCCTGTCCGTATTCAGCATCAGCAAAGACCCCGAAGGCAACAGAGTTGAGCTTCCCGTCGGAAGTCCGATCGTCATCAATTATCTGTAATGCCGCGCGAGCATCTCGGCAATATAGTTTTCGAACTTACCCAGGCCTGCAACCAGTGTTGCAGGTTCTGTTATAATTACTGGCGGGACGGCAGTACTCCTCTTCCTCCGCCAGACCCGGGCAAGGTACGAAGGACCCTGCGCAAGCTGCTCGGCCAGGCAGACGTCGGCACCTTGTCTTTCTCGGGAGGCGAGCCCATGCTTCTGAAGAACATCCACGACCTGGCTCTTTACGCGCGTTTCCGCGGCACTGCGGTCAACGTGCTTACGAACGGCACCCTCCTTACCCCGCAGGCCCTTCAGAACTTCGTCAGCATAGGAATAGGTGCAATCCAGATACCCGTCCTGAGCCACAATCCCGAGGTGCATGAGTACCTTACGCAGCTGCCGCACTCCTGGAGCAAGGCTACTGACGCTCTCAGGCGCACGGCGGAGAGCCTTCCCTGCGGGGCCTATGCAGTGCTCGTAATCACAAAGGTAAACGCTCCCGACGTGCCGCAGACTCTCGACCTGATATATTCCCTGGGAGTGCGCAACGTTATGGTCAACCGTTTCAATATAGGAGGCATGGGCCTGAGGCACACGGCCGAACTCGTACTGGACCGGAAAACCCTTGCCCGCGCATTCGCCGACGTTGAAACATTCGCCGCTGCGCATCCCGACATGCACTTCGTCAGCGGAGTATGTACGCCGCTGTGCGTCATGGATACCACTCCTTACCGCCATATCCGCTTCGCATGGTGCAGCACCGACTTCAGCCGGCGCCCTGTCGCGGTGAGTTATACCGGGGACGTGCGCTTCTGCAACCATTCTCCGGTCGTGATAGGGAATATCTACGAGCGCCCCATAGGGGAGATTCTGTCCGACCCCGCCACGCTCGGGCGTTACGCCTCAATACCGGAACGCTGCAGCGACTGCCGTCTGCTCAAAATCTGCAACGGCGGATGCAGGGCTGCGTCGGAACAGGTGTACGGCACTTTCGGAGAAGCGGACCCGATTCTGGATTACTGAACTTTGACCTTCGGAATATCGTCCCACAGCGTGGTGTAGTGGGGTGACTGGTGCTCGCGGGTGTTGCGTATGCGGCCGTCGCCCTGAAGCCCCAGGAGTATCGATCCGTCGCCGAAACTGCGGTTGATGCTGTCGATGGCTCCCGACAGGCGGGCCTCCCTGTCTGCGGCCGTATCGTCCAGAAACAGAGAAGGCGTGTGCCCCTCAGCCTGCACCAGGCGGGTGATTACCACTCCCGCCTTCTTGTAACCGTATCCCTGGCGGAACAGGCGCCTGCAGGTGTCGACGGCGGCGACTATGATGGCCCGATGGTCTGCGGTGGCGTCGGGCAGGGGACAGCACAGGCCGCTTACGGTCTGCGGAGCCCCTTCCTTGAAGCGGTTGGTCATAGCGAATACGGAGACCTCCTGAGCGAGCGACGCCTGCTTGCGGAGCTTGACCACTGCGCCCTCGGCAAAGTTGGCCACCTGCTCGGAAAGCTCGGAGAGGGATGTGATATCGTGGGCGAAAGAACGCGAGACGCAGATGCTCTGCCGGGGTTCTATCATGTCTTCGAATTCGATGCTGGGGATGCCCCGGAGTTCTTTCCAGGTGCGGTATCCCGGCAGTGCGAACAGAGCGCGGACCGAGCTCTGGGGAAGC
Organism: uncultured Bacteroidales bacterium; assembly: GCA_946614205.1. The sequence continues at coordinate 2,920 of CAMOGR010000021.1, forward strand.
GAGGCGAAGTCCCACGCCGTGCGTATGTTCATCTGCTCCAGCTTCCTGGCGCTGCGTCTCCCGATTCCCCATACATCTGCGACGGGGAAGGTCCGGAGCACTTTTTCGATGTCCTGCGGACGGTACATGTAGCAGCCGCCGTTGAGCCGGGGGTACTTCTTGCAGAGTTTCGAGGCCACCTTGGCAAGTGTCTTGGTAGGGGCGATGCCGACGGACACGGGAATGGACGTCTGACGGCGGCACTGGAGCGATATTTCTTCAGCGTACGCCTTGAAGTCGATTCCTGTCATCCCTCCGAGGTCGAGGAAGGACTCGTCTATCGAGTACTGCTCCACGCACGGGGCGAAACCTCGCAGGACTTCCTGTACGCGGCGGGACATGTCGCCGTAGAGTGCGAAGTTGGAGCTGAAGACCGCTACGCCGTTCTTCTCCACGATATCCCGTATCTTGAAAAGGGGGTCTCCCATCTTGATGCCGAGAGCCTTGGCCTCGTTGCTGCGGGCTACCGCGCATCCGTCGTTGTTGGACAGCACGATGACGGGCCTGCCGTTCAGGTCGGGACGGAAGACCCTTTCGCAGGAGGCGAAGAAGTTGTTGCAGTCGGCAAGGGCGTACATGCGTCAGGCCTTCTTGATGATATAGGTTACGACTCCCCATACAAGGAAGTCGTCGTCGGGCCCGACAGGTATGGGCTTGTACTTGGTGTTCAGCTCGTTGCAGGGACGGAGAATGACCCCTGAAGGGCTTTTTTCGACCCGTTTGACGGTGTATTCCCCGTCGATGAAGCAGACCGCCTTGCAGCCGTTGTACGGCTCGACGCTGCGGTCTACTATTATAATGTCACCTTCGTCCATGTCGGCGTCGACCATCGAGACGCCGTCGATGCGGAAAAAGAAGGTGGAGGCGGAGTGGCGGACGAGCAGCTTTGTGAGGTCGAGCTTCTCGCGTACGTCCTCGGCGGGAGAGGGAAAGCCTGCCTTGACCTCTCCCATGAATGAGAATTCCAGGGACTCGCTGTCGGTGATGGGGTGTGGCTGCATATTAACTATCTGTATCGGAAGGCAAATATACGAAAAATCAGGGACGTATTCCGTACAGATAGGCCAGCGGCGCCATTTTGCCCCTTGGCAGAATCAGGGCGAGCGCGAGGGACGATATGATTCTTTTCATAACTGCCGGGAGATTACGGCAGTAAGGTAGTGAGAATTTAACGGTTCCCCTCCTTTCCGGCAAGAAATTCTTTCCTCTTTGCCTCATAGTAGTCGTGGCGCTTGGGATTCTCCGGGAACCATCCGCGGAGCACCCTCTTTTCCTGAAGGAACATTTCGTGTATGCCCCACAGGCAGGAAAAGGCGAATCCGCCCAGAATCGTGGATACGGTGCTGTTTTGGACAAACAGGGATAATCCTGCCACCAACAGACCGGCAGTCAGCCATATCCACCAGCTCTGCTTGCCGAGGTGGTACTCCATTTTTATCACTGCAGGATGGCACACGCCAATGCTCAGAAACACAGCTGCTCCTACTATTATTCCGTTGAGGTTCATAATCTATATCATTTCTTCGGGCCGCAAATATAGGTAAAATGTCGGTATTGTTTCAGGCTGAAGGCATGCCATAATTAGGATTTTTCGTGCTATGTGTCCTCAGCCGTTGCGGCAAGAGCCTGAAAATGCTTATCTTTGCGAAGAAATGCTGCAGTCAGTGAAAACCATCGAAGTAGTTGCCGCCATCATCAGACGCGCAGACAAGCTGTTCGCCACCCAGCGTGGTTATGGGCCCTGGAAAGACTTCTGGGAATTTCCCGGGGGCAAGGTCGAACCGGGTGAGACCCCGGAACAAGCCCTCGTGAGGGAAATCCGCGAGGAGCTGGATACCGAAATCCGCGTAGACAGATTCCTGACCACTGTGGATTGGGATTATCCCGAATTCCACCTCACGATGCACTGCTACATCTGCTCGCTGCTCTCGGAATCCATTCATCTCAACGAACACGAGGCCGCCCGCTGGCTGGATTATGTGCAACTTCGCTCAGTAGGCTGGCTGCCGGCTGACATGCAGCTTCTGCCGCGGCTT
>CAMOGR010000022.1 GCA_946614205.1 uncultured Bacteroidales bacterium
CCCCTGCCCGGACTGCCGCGGATCCCGCTACAACCGGGTCGCTGGCAGCATTTTCCACACCAACAAGGCCGGAGAAAGCATGTCGCTTCCGCGTCTTATGGAGAAAGAAGTCTCGCAGGCGTTGTCGTTCTGCAAGGACCTGCCACTGGTGCGCGACCGCCTGCAGACGCTGTCGTCGCTCGGACTCGGATACCTTACGCTCGGGGAACAGACTCCCAGCCTGTCCGGCGGCGAGGCCCAGAGGCTCAAGCTTGCAAGTGAGATGGGCCGCACGCAGACGGATTCGGTATTCGTGTTCGACGAGCCTTCAATTGGTCTGCATCCGCTTGACGTACAAACTCTTATGCAAGTATTCCGGACACTCGTGGAGGCCGGGGCCACCGTTGTAGTGATAGAGCACGACCTCGATATCATACGAGGCGCCGACTACGTCGTAGACATGGGGCCCGGAGGCGGCAGCGCAGGAGGCCGGATAGTCGCATGCGGAGCTCCTGCCGACATCGCAGCCTGCCCCGAAAGCGCAACCGGCCGCTTCCTGTAACCGACGGAGGGCGGAATGTCTTCGGAAGGCATTAGCCCTTACGAACTGCCTTTCGAAGACACTCCGCCAGGAAGAGCGGTAAAGCTATTTGCTGACGAATTCGGCGTGAAAGTCGCGGCAGACCGTCTGGGCCGTACGCCTCCCTGTTTCTGCCGCTACAGGAAGTCCCCCGGAGAATCCCACTCTCTGGCCGGTGAAATACACCCCGGGAGCATAGGAAACCGGCGCATTGCTATTGAAATGCCATGGCAGCCATTCGCTCATGTAACTGCCTTCGTAGGTGTCGCAATAGCGTTCGTATGTGAGTGGCGTGGCCATGTCGCTCACATCTATGCATCCGGCGGTCTCAGGCAGAAACTTGGCAAGACGATCGATAAAGGCTTCTACCGCTTCCTGCTTTCGTGCCGCGTAGGTTCCCGCCTCGCGGGCCGCCTTCCACCACGAATAGCAATTGCCTGCGAGAATGACGGTCAGGACGGTGCATCCCGCAGGAGCATAATCGCTTTCGCGAGCGTAGTTGTTGACGGTCAGGGCCTCGAATTCGAGTCCTCCTGCGCTGAGGGGCCTGTCAAGCATTATCTGCATGCAGCGGGGACGGGCGGAGAGGTCGGCATGCACTCCGAGGGCAATGAACATGCATTGGGCGGTCATGAGCTTTGCGCGCATGCGTTTCGCCCATCGGGTTTCTATGGCAGGGCTGAACAGTTTGTCTATGGCTGTCCTGGCGTCGGCAGATACTACGACAGCGTCACACGCCATAAGTTCCCCGGCGGCGCGCACCCCGACAAATGATTTACCATTCATCACAATCTCCTCTGCAGGAGTACGATAGCGTATCTCACCTCCAAGAGAAGTAAAGGTGTCAGCCATATTGCGCGCCATACGCAGCGACCCGCCCTTCGGGTAGCCGCTGTCGCCGCTTGCAAAGGCGCTCAGGGTATAAATCAGCGAGAGAGCGTTGATCCTGGGGTCGACCACGGCCTCGAAAAGCCTGCGCACAGAAGGGCTGCGGAAACGGGAAATGTAGCGCCTGGCTGAAAGGCTCATAAGCCAGGGGGTCAAGAGCACGGCAGGGCCCATCTTGATGAATTCGGAGAGCACGAAGCGGTGACGGTCACGCACCTTGAGTCCGCCGAGGTCGAGCACGGGGGTATGGAAAAATGTGAAACACCACACGTGGAAGCGGAGGATGGCAAGGGCGATTCGGTCTCGTGGCGAGAACTCACCCAGTACCCGGCAGGTCTGCTTCATGTCGCGGTGCAGTTCAAGCACCACATCGCCGTCCATAAGCGTGTATACCGGATCCTTGAAGAAGACGGGATTGTTGTCCTTCAGGGCGCCGGACTCGGTCCAGATGTCGTTCAACGGCACCCCTTTGCGGGCTCCGATAAGCCAATGGATGCCGCCCTCGAACGTATAGCCCTTGCGTTTCCAGCTCGTGGATACGCCGCCCGGGTTTCCGGCCTTTTCCATAATAAGAGTCCGGAATCCGGAACGTTGCAGATACACTCCGCAGGTGAGCCCCGAGATTCCGGCACCTATGATTATGATGCGTTTGTCCATCAAGCAAATTCCATTTCGTCAAGCAGCCATGCCGCGCCGCCGATTTTCTCTATCACGAACAGCAGGTAGCGCACATCGATGGAAATGTTCCTGCAGTATGCAGGGTCGTACACTATGTCGCTCATTGTTCCTTCCCATACCCTGTCGAAATTGATTCCGACCAGGTTGCCGCAGGCGTCAAGCACAGGGCTTCCGGAATTGCCTCCGGAAGTATGGTTGGTGGCGAGAAAGCACACGCTCTGGTCTTCGCAACCCCCGGCCGCATAAATGTCACGCAGCGCCTGGGGAACGTCGTAATCGAAAACCTCGGGATTGTCCTTCTCCATTATGCCCCGAAGGGTCGAGACCGGCTCATAGCGTACGGCATCGGACGGGCTGTAGCCCTCCACCTTGCCGTATGCCACGCGGAGGGTCAGGTTGGCGTCGGGATAGAATGCCTTGGCAGGTTCATACTCTATCTGTCCAAGCATATACTCCCGCATGGCTATCTTGAGCTCTGACGCAACTTCAGCGATGACCGGCTTGAGGGTTTCGTCGTACCACTGCTGGAATGCGTCGTACATTTCGAGGGCCGGATCATTATCGAGCCCCTCTGCACTTGCGAGCGCACCTACCTTGGCAGAATCCGTGAATATGCTGTTGGCATAGATGTAATCCCTCCAGGCCTCCATGGAGCCGAATGCAGAGAGTTTTTCCTTGAAGTAAGCAGGTTTGAAGGCATCGGCCATATTGCGGTCGAATGCATCCATGAGGGCGACGAAAGTCTCTTCGTCTATGAGTTGGTAATAATCTTTGAAGAAGGCCTCCGCAATCGGTGCAACCGGCCTGCCGGCCTTAAGGGAGGTACGTACCGACGAAGCAAAACGCAGCAGTTCGATGCTCCTTACCGTCTCGTTAAGGTATTCGTATGCAAGGTAATACGGTTCGCGTCTGGAGTACAGGCCGGCAAGCTTTGAGGTAAGTCCTTCGTATCTGGTACCCTTGGCCCACTGCTCGAAGCCGCGCTCGAAGTTCCGCTTGGCCTCCACGGTGCGAAGGCG
>CAMOGR010000023.1 GCA_946614205.1 uncultured Bacteroidales bacterium
CGTTGGGATAGCGGTAGAAGCCTGCTTCCAAATGCTTGAAGTCGGATGTCGTGTGGCCTGTTCCGCCGTCGGGATAACATCTCAATCCGTGCCATGTCTGCTGCAGGGAAGCGTCGTGCGAACCGAAGTACAGGCCGTCTTCCGGGCCGACGAAGGCAAAGCAGTTGGTGGCGGCGTGGCGCGGATACTGCAGGTCGTACTGGCGGAATTTCTGGGCCGGGGTCATGTAGAGCGCCCGCGTGTCCACGTTGGCAATCTTGGCCACCGGGTCGTCAAAAATCTGCCCTCCGGTATGTGTGGTCAGCAGTTTGTAACCGTCAGGGAGCCGGAGTTTGCCTATGAGAGGATACTGAAGTTCACGTATTATGGTATGCGGCTCTTCGTTGCGAAGGGCCGCCGCGAACCGTGCCTGGCCGTCGCCGGCCCAGATTTTCAGGCGGAGCGAGAATGCCTTCCCGCCGATTCCGTTGTAGTCGACGAAAATGGTGTCCTGCATCTGGCTCACGAGGGCTTTGCAATCGCTTGCCCGGACCTCTATTTCCTTGCGTTCGGGGGTGTTGTAGTACAGGCGCCACAGTCCTTCGCCGCCTGCGTAGTTGTACCCGGAGGGGGAATCGGAGAGGAAGACGAGCCTGCCGTCTGCGGGATCGACTGCCAGGGTGATGCCGTCGGCGACGATGGAAGTCTGCGGCAGAGGAAAAAGCGGCGCCGCTTGCCGCTGCTGCGCGGTGCATGACGCCAGCAGCATAAATAGCGTGAAATGTAAAACTCTGGTACTCAATTCTTTGCTGATAATCGTCAGGGCCAAATGACCGGGACGTTTTTGCGTAAATTACTAGTAGTTAACGGTTTGCATTAAACGGCCTGGCACGCTCTTCAGTGCTTTCCCTTCAGTGGACTGTCGATGATAAAGCTGCAGATATCCTGGTACATCAGGCGGTCGCCGGAGTCCTTTGAGCTTGCGAGCTGGTGCCAGGCGTCGGTGCCGGAATATACTGCGACCGGAAGCTCTCCGTAGAGACCGGAGTTGCGGTAGGCGTCCATGTATTCCCTTACGCGGCTCCGGAGCATGGGTATGTCTGCCTTGCTGAAAACCATGTTGCCGCTGCCGTCCGGCCCGAGACGGCCGTCGGCCATGACGGACGCAACGAGAGTGTATTCGAATTCCAGTTCGATACCCATGCGGTACTGCCTGAGCGCCGAGACGGTCTTGGACATGGGATGGCTTACGGTTCCGTTGTCCCAGTAGTAGTTCGGCTGCATGAAAGCCATGTCGAAGCCGAGGTCTTTCCATACCCTGTAGCCCGGTGCAAGGTTATAGGGTATCCACCACAGCCCTTCGTTGCAGGAATGTGCGTAGGCGGCGGCAGCCGGAACGATTTCTTCCCAGTGCTTGTAGCGGCTGTTGTAGGTTTCGGTCTCCCCGCAGGTCAGGCCCCTTTCTTCGTAGAAGGCGGGGGACAGGTGCAGCTCTTCGGACAGGATGTAGAAGCCGGCGAGCTCTGTATGCCTGAGCCCCAATGCGTTGAATCTTTCCCTGCAGCTGTCCATGTACCAGCGGTAGGCGGCAATCTGGTCGGCGGGTTTTGCAAAATCCAGTTTCCTGCCGTCCAGTTCGCCCCAATACACTGTGCTCGAATTCTTGTCTGCAAAATTCTGCAGCATCACAGGGTCGGGAAGGCTCATGACCACAAGTCTCGGCCTCGGCGGTTCTCCTATCTCGGATGCGGCTTCGATGACGGCCTCATCGAGTCTGGCAATTGCACCGTCTTCGCCGAGCCAGAGCTGCAGAAGGTCCTCCCAAGACTCCTTGACCGACGAGCGGGCCCCGTTGTTCAGGGTGTATGAGAGTCCGCGTACAGGGTCGAAACTGTCCAGGCAAAGGAATGCGTCGAACAGCCAGCGGCGGTTTCCGTTAGCGTCAGTGCATGATACGTGACTGGCGAAACGTTCCGGGGTCCATGCCGGAGGATTGGCGTTGTGCCTCCCGAGCGTTACGAGTGATATGTCGGCAAAGCCGCTCACTCCCGTGCGCCTTTTCTCCCATGGATACAGCTTGCCTGAGAGCGCGGGGGTGGTGAATGGTACGGTGACAGTCTTGCCCTGTTCGCCTCCGGGGCCCACGCCCACGGCGCGGAGATTGTATCCGGTACCGTTCCTGAGTCCGCCGACTTCGAGTGTGAGCCTTTTGGACTCCACCCCGCCGGTGGGCAGGGAGTCGGTGAGCGACGGTTCGCCCTCGGAGCATCCGTACAGCACCGCCACCGCATCGACGCTGTGTATCTCGAACACGGCGCCGGTTGCGGTAACGCTTTGAAGTTCAACGCGGATTGCGGGTTCGTATGTCTTCTCCCCGCTCTTGCACGTGGAAGCGCAGAGCAGGGGAAGCATAAGTGCGGCAAAGAGTTTCTTCATGTCAGTCATTGTATGAAAGCCGGAATAGTGACAGGCCGACGTTCTGCTTGAGCACCGCGATGTAAGCATCGCTTCCGTCCAGGCGGACGTCGAGGTCCATGCCGCTGTTGCCGGAACTCATGGGCGAAGGTTCTTCGCTGAGCGTTCCCTGCTCCGTATCATTCTGAATGGCAGCCTGATACACGACGTTGCGCTGGATCAGTATGTCGTCCCACGCCTGTCCGGGTTCGCCTTCGAGCACGAACAGCCTGCCGTCGGACGAACTCACCTGGCGGGTGTAGGCCACGTAGCGTTTGCCTCCCAGTTCGAAGAAGCGGAAGGCCGTGTCTGCATAGTACCCGCTGAGCTCCGTAAGTGACGGAGTGTCTGCGCCTTCGAGCGTGCTGAGGTCCTTTGAAGACGAAACCAGCCATGCGCTTTCTCCGCCTCTTGTGGAGCATACGCCGCGGCTCACGTTGTCGGGGAACGGGAAATATGCACCGGCGCCGGTCACGGGAGGCGCCACTATGCGCCCGACGAGATACATGTTGCCGCTTGTCTTGCCGCTCATCCAGAAGGTTACGGTTCCCTGGGCTGAGTTGAAGTCCTTGAAGAACAGAACACCCTTCTGCAGCGAGCCCCACCAGGTGAAGGTG
>CAMOGR010000024.1 GCA_946614205.1 uncultured Bacteroidales bacterium
CCCCCACCTGCGCTTTCCGCAGCAGGGTGCCCTGTTCTGTCCGGACTTTCCTCAGCATTGCTGCCGCGGCAGATCGTCCCGCCTTGCAAACGACAAAATTAAGCATTTTTTGGTATATTTGCACCATGCTGACAGATAACAGACTCAAGATATTCGTCGCCCTGGCCGAGTGCGGGGGCTTTTCCGCCGCGGCAAGGCGCCTCGGAATAAGCCAGCCGGCGGTGAGCCAATGCATTGCCCAGCTTGAGGCCGAGTCCTGCGGGCCCTTGATAGTCCGCGGACGTGCCGAGGTGTCGCTGACGCCTCTCGGAGAGCGTTTTCTGCTGTATGCCCGCCGCATACTCGGAGAGTACGAGTCCCTTTCAACGGAGCTGTCCGGAGCTCCCGCTTTTACCCGGCAGGAGGAGTTCGAACTGGGTGACGGCCGCAGGGCTGTCGTTTGCGTCGATGAAGGAAATATAAAAATATCCTTGAAATAATAATTTTATTAGTATCTTTGCGCCCAAGTTTAACTAAATCCTTTTTTATGGGTAGAGATGAAGAAACTGCTTTTATTCTCCGCAGCTATGCTGCTATGCTTCCTTGCGCATTCGCAAGAGGCTGAGGAATCCGGCAGATATGCCGAATTCCAGTTGATTCCGCGTGCTGATTTCAATCCTTATTACGGCCTGGGCAGTTCCGGCGACGCATCGAGCGGATTCGGGTACACATTCGGCAACACTTCAATCTACACTCTTCTGGAAGGTGCATTTTCCGAGCACGTTTCCTTTACTTTGAGCAATCACTGGGTCAGCGCAAACCAGCCCGGCTGGGAAGAAACCGCCGGCCTGTACACATCTACATTCTATTCCAATACAAACAACTGGCTCGACGTCCTCACCTTCGACTTCTCGTTCGGTGACTGGACCTTCACGCTCGGCAAGGACAGCATTCTGACCGGCGGATACGAGTTCGCTGAATGGGATGTCGACTGCGACGAACTGTTTGTCGCCGACGACAAGATCCTCTACGGCTCCAACCTGTGGTACAACCTTCCGGCGTACCAATGGGGCGCCAAGGTGGCATATTCTCCGTCCGAGCGCACTACGCTCTATCTGCAGATGGCCACCTCACCTTTCGGCGAGCGTCCGTTCGCGAGCGGCCTTTTCAGCTACTCCGGCATGCTCGAGGGCAGCTACGGTCCTTACTCCAACATGTGGTCGGCATCTGCGCTGCAGCGCATCGACGGAGGCTTCGAGTGGCTTGTGTCCCTTGCCAACCAGGTTGAGTTCGGCGACGATTTCGTCTTCGGTTTCGACTGGTACAACTGCATCGACGTCGACTACATCGAGGACGCTCCCATGGACCTCCTCAAGGGCAACACTTTCCGCCCCAGCCTTGCCTGGGCGCCCTCGGAGCAGTTCGACTGCAAGCTTGTCACCAACGTTTACACGCGCAGCAGACAGCTCTACGACCTCAACGTGGCGGCATCTTTCCACTACCGTCCCCTGGATTTCCTCCAGGCGCATGCAGTCGTCGGATATGACGTAATGACGCGGAGCATCGCCGCAGTGGTCGGTGTGAAGGCAAACCTCAAGCTCTTCAGTTTGTAGAATGGCAGACGATTATATCATCGACATTCAGCACCTCAGCAAGTCCTTCGGCGGCGTAAAGGTGCTGGATGACATCAACTTCTATGTTCGCCGCGGAGAATTCGTAACCCTTCTCGGGCCTTCGGGCTGCGGCAAGACCACGCTTCTGCGTCAAATCGCTGGCTTCATAGCCCCCGACGAAGGACGCATCCTCCTGGAAGGCAAGGATATATCCGGGATTCCTCCCTACGAGCGTCCGCTCAATACCGTTTTCCAGCGTTACGCCCTGTTCCCCCATCTGGACGTCTTCGACAACATCGCCTTCGGCCTCAAGCTCCAGAAGGTTCCTACCGCTGAGATTGAAGTCCGCGTGAAGAAGATGCTCAAGATGGTCAGCATGACCGACTACGAAGACCGTTCCGTCGATTCGCTCTCGGGCGGACAGCAGCAGAGGGTCGCCATAGCCCGCGCCCTCGTGAACTATCCCAAGGTGCTCCTGCTCGACGAGCCGCTGGCCGCGCTCGACCTCAAGATGCGCAAGGACATGCAGCTGGAGCTCAAGGAGATACACCGCAAGATGGGCATCACCTTCATCTATGTCACGCACGACCAGGAAGAGGCCCTTACGCTTTCCGACACCATTGTGGTCCTCAACGAGGGCCGCATCCAGCAGATAGGAACTCCCACCGACATCTACAACGAGCCCTGCAACTGCTTCGTAGCCGACTTCATCGGCGAGAGCAACATCCTCAAGGGCAGGATGCTCCGTGACCGCCGCGTTTCCTTCATCAAGCACGAATTCGATTGCGTGGACGAAGGATTCGGCGAGGACGTGCCAGTAGACGTCGTTGTGCGCCCCGAAGATATCTACTTCACAACCGATCCGGCCAAGTGCCAGTTCAAGGCCAAGGTCAACTCCTGCATATTCAAGGGAGTGCATTACGAGATGTGGGTCGATACAGACACCGGATACGAGCTCATGATTCAGGACTACGACCCTTACGAGGTCGGTACAGAGGTCATGCTTTACATCGATCCCGACGACATCCAGGTCATGCACAAGGAGCGTACCCGCAACGTGTTCGAGGGCAAGATGGCCGACGAGACTCACGTCGAGATGCTCGGAGCCACCTTCGAGTGCCTTCCCCACGAGGGCGTGGCCGCAGGCGACAATGTCCGCGTGGAGGTGGATTTCAGATCCGTAGACCTGCTTGACCACCAGGAAGACGGAGTCCTTGCCGGCGAGGTGCATTTCCTCCTCTATATGGGAGACCACTATCATCTTACCGTCAAGACCGACACCGGCGACCGTATCTGGGTCGATACCAACGACATCTGGGACAAGGGTGACCTTGTGGGCATCAACATCGCCCCCGAGGGCGTCAAGCTGTTCAGGAAAGATGACTAAGCGCAGCAACTGGAGCATCCCGTACCTGATCTTCATGATCATATTCGTGGTGTTGCCGCTGGTCCTGATTGTGCTCTATGCATTCCAGGACGGCTCGGGGCATTTCACCCTGTCCAACATAACCCGCTTCTTCACCGACAGTGATTCTCTCTCCACCTTCGCGCTGTCGCTGGAGGTGGCAATAGAGAACACCCTCATCTGCATACTGCTGGGCTATCCCGCAGCCTGGATTCTTGCCAACAAGGACCTCAACCGCAGTGCGGTGACGGTGATGCTGTTCCTCATGCCCATGTGGATCAACGCCCTGATGCGTACCCTTGCTACTGCTGAGCTCTTCAACATGCTGGGCTTCACCCTCGGCAAGGGCACCCTGCTCTTCGGTATGGTTTACGACTACATTCCGTTCATGATTTACCCCATCTACAACACCCTCAAGAAACTGGACAATTCCTATGCCGAGGCTGCACAGGACCTCGGGGCCACGCCCTGGAAAGTGTTCTGGAAGATAACGGTGCCTCTGTCGATGCCCGGCGTCGCGAGCGGTGTCCTGATGGTGTTCATGCCTACGGTCAGCACCTTTGCCATTTCCGAGTTCCTCACCAACAACAAGATAAAGCTGTTTGGTACCATCATCCAGGAGAATATCAACTCCAGCATGTGGAACTACGGTGCGGCACTCGCATTCATTATGCTGATAATCATCGGAATAACCTCTCTCCTTGGAGGGAAGGACGATACTGCGGCTGAAGGAGGGCTCATATAGGATATGAAGAAGGTCTTTGCCAAAGTCTACCTGTACCTGCTGCTGGCGATGCTTTATGCCCCGCTGGTGTTCATAGCCGTTTTCTCCTTCACCGAATCCCGGGTCCTCGGCAACTGGACCGGCTTTTCCACCAAGCTGTACGGCAATTTGTTCTCGGGTGGGATGAACGGCGGTTCCTCGCTGCTTGCGGCAGTCGAGAACACGTTGCTCATAGCCTTGATAGCGGCAGTCTTTTCGACCATACTCGGCACCGTCGCCGCGATAGGCATATACAACCTGCGCGGCCGCAAGAGGGCTGCGATGCAGTTCCTCAACAACATCCCGATGATTAATCCGGACATCATCACCGGTGTGTCGCTCTTCCTGCTTTTCGTGTTCCTGCACTTCAGCCAAGGCTATGTTACGGTAATCCTCGCGCACATTACGTTCTGTACGCCCTATGTCGTGCTGAGCGTGCTGCCCAAGCTGTCGCAGATGAACCCCAATATCTACGAGGCCGCCCTCGACCTCGGCGCCCGTCCCGCACAGGCGCTCTGGAAGGTCCTCGTTCCCGAGCTTCGTCCCGGTATGGTCTCGGGTTTTCTGCTTGCTTTCACCATGTCCCTTGACGATTTTGCCGTAACGTTCTTCACCCGCGGCACCATCGGCCTGGACACTCTCTCCACTTTCATATACACCGACGCCCGCAAAGGTGGTCTTACCCCGGAGCTGCGTCCTCTCATGACTATTATTTTCCTTCTCGTCCTGGTGCTGCTGGTGGTTTTCAACCTCAGGCAGAACAGGGCGGCGAAATCTACTGCAAAATGAAAAAATTGTTTGGATTTGCAGCCGCGGCGCTCCTTCTTGCCGCCTGCTCTGGGGACAGGGACCACATCCTCAAAGTTTACAACTGGTCCGATTACATCGACGAAAGCGTCATTCCGGAGTTCGAGTCCTGGTACGAGGAACAGACCGGAGAGAAAGTGAAGGTCATCTATCAGACTTTCGACATCAACGAGACTATGCTCTCCAAGATTGAGAAGGGACACGAGGACTACGATGTCGTGTGCCCGTCCGATTACATAATCGAGCGTATGCTCCAGAGTGACCTCCTGCTGCCCCTGGAC
>CAMOGR010000025.1 GCA_946614205.1 uncultured Bacteroidales bacterium
TAACGGTTGAGGACGGTGTGTTCAAGGATTTCAAACTCACCTACAAACTGACTGTAGGCGCCAACGAGTCCGACCAGACAAGGCAGGCGACCATTACCGTAAGCGCCGGGACACTTTCCGGCACGTTTACGGTAAGCCAGGCGGCAAAAGAGCAATCCCAGGATCCCGGACAGGGTCAAGGCCCTGGCCCCTTCCCTCCGGAACCGGCCGGGGAGGTGGACGCCGATCTTACAAACCCTGAGGCAAGCGCTGCGGCAAGAAGCGTATACTCCTTCCTGCGGGAAAAGGCAGGCGTGAAGATGCTCAGCGGAGTGCAGTCGGGCGGCACCGCCAACAACAACGACAACGTGGACGCCATCTTCAGGATGACGGGCTCTCATCCAGCCCTCGCCGGATACGACTATATCTTCCTTCAGTACTCTCCCACGCCTTCGAGCTGGAGCTGGAAAGTCGACTACGGCGATATCTCTGCGGCCCGTACTCAGTGGGAGGCGGGCGGTCTGGTGTCCTTCATGTGGCACTGGAACGTCCCCACTTCCGAGGAGGCTTGGGAGAAAGGCCGGAAAGGCGACTTTGGCGGCTACAACTTCTACTGCGACAAGACGGCCTTCAGCATAAAGCGCGCACTTACCTCCGGCACATGGGAGAATGAGTTCATACTCAAGGATATAGAAAAGGTTGCCGGCTATCTGCGGCTCCTGCAGCAGGCAGGGATTCCCGTGCTCTGGCGCCCGCTTCACGAGGCTGCCGGCAACTACACCCTCTACGGCCCGGGCGGAGCGTGGTTCTGGTGGGGCAGGGAAGGGGCCGAGCCCTGCAGGCAGCTCTGGAAACTCCTTCGCGACAAGCTCGAGGGCGAGTACGGGCTCGACAACCTCATCTGGGTGTGGACTCTGGACGCTACCGTCGGCGCCGAGAACGATTACGCTTCCTGGTACCCCGGCAACGACCTGGTAGACATAGTTGGAGTCGACATCTATGCCGACGACACCGAAGCGAAGGCGCGCCAGTACGATGCTGCCGTGGCCCTGAGCGGCGGCCACAAGCTGGTGACCGTAAGCGAATGCGGCAACATCCCCAATCCCGGGAAATGCATAAACTCGGGCCAGAAGTGGAACTGGTTCCTTGTATGGAGCCTCGAAGACTATCCCCTCAACACAAAAGATTACTGGAAGTCGCTGATGAACAGCGAATACGTATATACACGAGAAAATATGCCATCCCTGAAGTAATGAAAAGAATCCTTACCGCATTTGCGTTTCTGGCGCTCCTGGCGTCCTGCCAGCCCAAAGTCGATCCCGACGACGGCTCGAAGACTCCCGCCCAGGTTCCTTCTTCCATAACCCTGACCCCTGCATCGATATCGGACGAGGCCGCAGGCGGCACCCATGACGTGCTCATCACTTCTCCCGCACGTCCCAAGGTCGAGATTCCGGCTTCTGCCAAGGACTGGATCAGCTTCAGCGACGGCGTATTCAAGGATTACAAGATGACGGTGGGCCTGACGCTCGCGGCCAACGAGGTCAGCGAGCCCCGCAGCGCTACCGTAACTGTCTCTGCGTCAGGAGTCCCTTCGGTGACTCTGACCGTGTCGCAGGCTGCAAAAGAGCAGACTCCCGTCCCCGGTCCCGGTCCTGACCCGCAGTCGACCGAGGCGTTCAAGATTTCCCGTACGCTTCGCCTGGGCTGGAACATGGGCAACCACTTCGACGCCTATTACAACGGCTCCTGGGCGGGGGAGAAGGAAGGCTACCCCGACGAGGAAGTCTGGGGCGGAGCCAAGGCCACGCAGGCCACATTCAACGGCGTGCGCAAAGCCGGATTCACCAGCGTACGTATTCCGGTGTCCTGGCTCAAGATGATAGGCGAGGCCCCCGGCTACGTGATAGACAAGACTTGGATGGACCGCGTATATGAGGTGGTGCAGTTTGCCCACAACGCGGGCCTGTACGTTATAATCAACACCCATCACGACGAAAACCACGGGGTGAACAACGACTATCAGTGGCTCGATATCAAGAACGCGGCCCTGAATCCCGAACTCAATGCCACCATAAAGGCCAAGATTTCAGCTGTCTGGACGCAGATCGCCGAGCGCTTTGCCGACTGCGGCGACTGGCTCATCATGGAGAGTTTCAACGAGCTCAACGACGGCGGCTGGGGCTGGAGTGCGGCTTTCCGCGCCGACCCTACGAGGCAGTGCAACATTCTCAACGAATGGAATCAGGTGTTCGTGGACGCGGTCCGCGCCACCGGCGGTAACAATGCCACCCGCTGGCTGGGCGTACCTACCTATGCGGCTAATCCCGAGTTCGAGAAGTATTTCACCATGCCCTCCGACCCTGCCGGCAAGATCATGCTTGCGGTGCATTTCTACGACCCCTCCGATTATACCATCGGCGATGCGCAATGGAGCGACTGGGGACATACCGGCGCGGAAGGCAAAAAGTCGTCCGGCGGCGATGAAGACCATGTTCAGAGCGTCTTCAATAACCTGTATACCAAATATATAGGCAATAACATCCCGGTCTATATCGGAGAGTTCGGTTGCTCCATGCGCGCCCAGTCCAATGCGCGTGCCTGGGCCTTCTACCTCTACTATCTTGAATATGTCTGCAAGGCTGCGAAGACCTACGGCATGTCCTGCTTCCTCTGGGACAACGGTGCCTCCGGCGACGGCCGGGAGCATCACGGCTACATCCATCACGGTACCGGCAACTACATAGGCAACAGCAAGATTCCTGTCGACAAAATGGTCCGCGCCTGGGAGAACGAAGACTCCGGCTATACCCTGAAGGCCGTTTACGACAGTGCACCCAAATATTGATGAATATGCGTAAAGGATTATTGTTCACCGCAATGCTTGCCGCGGCCGTGTCCTCATGCTCGGCTCCTCCGGCGGCCAGCCCGCGGGAGGCTCTGCTTTCCCGCCTTGAGTCTTACTCCGACGCCGGACTCGTGGCGTACGGCCATCAGGACGACCTGAGTTACGGTCATGCCTG
>CAMOGR010000026.1 GCA_946614205.1 uncultured Bacteroidales bacterium
TCTAACACGGTGCGATTAGTTCAGTTGGTAGAGCACCAGATTGTGGTTCTGGGTGTCGTGGGTTCGAGCCCCACATCGCACCCCAAAGCAGAAGGCCTCCTTTTCGGGAGGCCTTTTGTCGTATGTTCAGCTGATTATCAGAACTGATAGTTGATACCGATACCGAGCCACATGCCCGCATCGAGAGGCTTGTAGAAGCACTTGGCGAGTTCTACGGAAACTATGAAGTTCTGGTTCATGGCCACCTTGAGACCGGCTCCTGCGCTGTACACGAAATCGCCGACCTTGGAGGGATCGTAGAGCTGGTCCAGAGTCATATAAGGCTTGTTCTCTTCGGTGAAGGTGAGTTTCTTGGCGGCCTCGAAAGCTGCTTCCCTGTAAGGCTTGGTGATGATACCGGCGTCGAAGAAAGGATTCACAGCAATGTAGAAGAACTGGTTGAACAGCTTGAAGTTCACAAGCTTGACGCGGAGTTCGGTGTTAGCCCATGCAAAGCCCTCGGCGAGAATGCGGTTCTCGCGGAGACCGCGGATGGTATTGGATGAACCGAAGCCCTCGGAAATCATGTTGCGCTGAACGAGCAGGGGGTTGTTCTGAATCATGTACAGCGGGGTTTCGCCGGCAATGGTCTGCTGCCAGGCAAGACGGTATGCGAAGACGGGGTCGCCTGCAGGGATATGGATGGGGATGTCGATGTAGTGACGGAAGTACACGCAGGCCTTGAGGTAACGCTGGTTGAGTACGTTGCCGTTGAGGTATGCCTCGGCCCAGATGCCGCGGTTGGGTGCCGCCTCCATGTCACGGGTATCGTACACCAGACCGGCGTTGAACTCGAGGGCCATGCCGCCGTTCTTCTCGGCGTCGGTGATGAGACCGTACTTCTGATAGTCGCGGTAAAGGGTGTTCTCCTTGTTGTATTTGACCTTATCGCTTACGCCTTCCTTGGTGTAGCCGTTGTCGCGCATGTCGCCGATGGTCCAGTTCCAGAAGTTTACGCCGGCAGCCCAGTTGAGGTTGTCGGTGATGCGGCCCTGCAAGTTGGCAAGGATGCGGAGCATCTGGCGGCTCATGCCGAAGTAATTGATGTCGGTGGTCTTGTTGGTCCAGTAAGTATCATAGGGAGCAGGCAGGTTTGCCAGGGAAGCGCCGCCGTTGTAGCCCCAGAAGCTGTACAGAGGGTCGTTCACATAGGTGGCGGAGGCGTTGAGGCGCATGCCGGGGATGAGATACTTGGAGTCGTAGGCCAGGTAGAAGCGGGAACGCTGGCTGTGGGTGAAATAGGAAGCCTCCCAGCTGATCTTGTGAAGGGGATCGGGATAGGTAGAGCCGTCGCCGTAATAATACACGTCGCCGAAGGCACCCGCCTGGAAACCGTTATCTACGGAATAGGTTGCCGTGGGGAGCACACCGAAGCTCCATCCGGTCTTCATTTCTTTTTCCTGGACATCCTGGGCGTTTGCGCTGAACATCGCGCAGGCGGCCAAAACTGCAAATGCAGAGACAAAAAGTTTCTTCATATTCGTGTCAAGAATTAATTTGTGGTATTGCAATAAGTCCGCAAATGTACTAATTCTTTTTCATTTATTCGACAACTCTGGCTATATTTGCATGTTAAAGCATAAGAGATGAAAATTATCAGGTACATGGTATTCGGCGTTGCGCTGCTCGCACTTGCCGCCTGCAAGGGAAAAGACATACATCTGGACAGGATAACCCTCGACCCTCCCGTCCTGCTGCTTACGACGGGCCAGGACGCGACCCTGGGCGTAAATTTCCTTTCCGGGACAAGCGAGGCCGTCATCTGGTACTCCAGCGCCCCTGAAATCGCCACCGTGACGGACGGCAAGGTGACATGTCTTTCCCACGGCAAGGCAACAATATCCGCCGTCACGGAGAAGACAGGCCTTAGGGCCGACTGCGAAGTAACCGTCCGCACCCCCGAGGAAATGGTTTCCGGAGTAACGGTTTCCCCGTCGGAACTCTCCCTGTACCTTGGGGAATGGGCGGAACTGACGGCCAGCGTACAACCTTCGACAGCCACCGAACAGGACGTGGTCTGGAGCAGTTCCGACCTGACAATAGCCACCGTGGGCAGCAGCGGATACGTACTCTCGAGGGCCGAGGGGACCGCCATCATCACTGCAACTACCGTTGAAGGGGGCTATACCGCAACTTGCACCGTTACCGTACTGCCCGCCTTCGTGGAGGTGGAGTCCGTATCAATCGCTGATGAGCTTTACATAAAGGTCGGAGAATCGGTCAGGCTGACCCCCGAGATACTGCCGGAAAACGCCACGATAAAAGACGTGGAGTGGAAAAGTTACGACGAATCCATCGTAACCGTAGACAGCGACGGCGTGGTAACGGGAATCGCGCCCGGCTACATGTACGTCGAGGTACAGACCGTAAACGGAGGCAAGAAGCACAAATGCTTCGTCGCCGTCACAGAATAGCCGAAAAGCTCTCGTAATATTTCTTCGAAATCGGGATTCCCTCATCGAGCCCCACATCGGCGACGTTCACACCGCCGGGCTCCCTGCGTATCAGTTTGACATGGAGAGGGTTGACTATATAGCTGCGGTGCGTACGGGCAAATCCGGCCTTTTCGCACAGGGGCTCGATGTTCTTCATGGAGTTGCGCAGCTGGTATTTTTTCTCGAGACCGTTCTCAAGATAATGAATAACGATGTAATTCTCGTTGGACTCAATGAAAACCACCGATGAAGCCTCGGTAATGAACTTGAGCTGATGGCGGCTGTCGTAGAACTTCAGGCGTGCGTCCTGCTCTGCTGAAGCCAGCCGAGGCTTTTCGCCGACAAGATAAAGCAGGCCGATTATTATATAAGGGTAAATCAACACCGAACCTATCGACGTGATGCCCCGGCCGAAGTAGTTGAAGAAGCCCCCCTCCGAAGATCGGTCGACCAGGACGAGGTATAGCCCGGTGAAGGCGCACATCACCACAATTTCCCCGAGGCACCAGAAAGAATAACGCCACAGGTCGGCCGGGAAGTGCCTGCGGACAAGCCATAGGGCCATGCGCGTAAGTACCATGGAAACCAGGATGATGGCAAAGCAGATGACCGTATTGAAAGTGCGCACGTTGCTCACGGCAAGATAGCGGCTGCCTGATTCCATCAGGTGGTCGAGGGCCCTCGGTTCATAGAGCAGGACAGCGACCAGGAAGAACGCCGGCAGGGCCGCCATGTGCAGAAATGTGGCCGGAAGACGGGTAAGAGACCTTGGAAAACTTGTCATTCGTCACTAGTTTTGTTGTGACAAAGATAAATATTATTTTGATTTCGTCACAAAAATCCCGGAATTTTGTCACAAAACAGGCATTTTTATCACAAAAATGCGTTTTAAATCACACTTCTTTCCTTAATGGAGCCCAAGTGTCTACTTTTGCAATGCCAAACAGAAAGACTACTACTATGACAGCTCCTGAATGGACAAGACTTGAGAATTCAGCTATAATATATCCCTCTTGCCGCACACGCAAGTATGCAACAGTTTACCGCATGTCCATAACCCTGGACTCGCCGGTCGATCCGGAAAAACTTCAGCAGGCGCTTACGAGCGTAATGCGCCGTTTCCCCAGCTTCCGCTACACAGTCCGGCGCGGCCTCTTCTGGTGGTTCCTCCAGAAACTTGAGAACGACCCCGTGCTCGTCGCCCGCACAGACCTCTCCCCCATCAATCTCAAACGCAACGGCGGATACATGTTCCGCCTCAGTTGCGAAGACTGCCGCATCGACATGGATGTCTACCATGCACTCACAGACGGCAACGGAGCCCTCACTTTCCTGCTCAGCCTGGTGGCCGAATACCTCAAAATCGCATGCGGCACCTCTGTAGAATACGGGAAGTGGATTTACAACCCCGAAGACGAACCTGTAGCGGAAGAACTGGAGGACGGATTCGACAAGTTTTCCGGAACCAAGGGTTCGCTTGACGAAGAGAAGCGCGCATGGCACATATCCGGCACGGAGGAACGCCCCGACGTTCTCAATTCCATGGGCGTAAGCCTTTCGGTGGAAGAGGCAAAGGAAGCAGCCGGCAAATACGGATGCACGCTCACCGAGTTCCTTTCCGCCGTAATGCTCGTCTCCCTGCAGGAAGTGCGCTCCGCACAGAAGGGAAGCAAGAGCCCGTACATCCGCATGGAAGTCCCCGTCAACCTCAGGCCTATTTTCGGCAGCAGGACACTGCGGAACTTCTCATCTTATGTTTACCTCACTCTTGACGTGAGCAACGGAGAAGCAAGCTTCGAGGACATCCTCAAGGAAGTCAAATACCAGAAACGCCTCTACACGCAGCCCGGACGCCTTACGAGGCGCATCGCAGCAAACGTGGCGCTCGAGGACAATCTCGGAATACGCCTCATCCCCCTCGCCATCAAGAAACCCATAATCAACCTTATCAATTACCTCAAGGGAGACAACTACGGGACGTACACTTTCTCCAACATAGGCAACGTAGAGCTGCCCGAAGAAGTGGCGGCGCACATCCGGGACATCGGTTTCGTGCTCGGACGCACCCGCAGCCGCTCCGGCTCATGCGCGGCAGTGAGTTTCGGCGGCCGTATGAACCTCAACTTCACCCGCAAGATAGCCCAGGACGATTTCGAGCGCATCTTCGTCCGCAGGCTCCGCGAAACCGGTGTCTGGGCCTCGGTTCAGGTCCCGGCATCACCCCTCCGCCCCACGGCCGGGCGGGATACCGGCACGAGGCGCGTATTCCGCAACCGTTCCCTCGTTCCGAAGTTCCTTTTGTCCATATAATTTATTATCTTTGCGCCCTAATATGGACAATTGGGCTAAATTCTGCGGCTTCCTGCTGCGCAAACTCGGCTGGACTCGCGTCGACAAGCCGGCCGAGGAAGACAAATGCATCATACTCGGAGTCCCTCATACGACAATCTGGGATTTCGTCATTTCCTACCTGTACTACCGTTCGTACGGCGAAAGGGCCAAGTGCATGGTGAAGAAGGAACTGTTCTTCCCGCCGCTTGGCTGGATAGTCCGCGCCATGGGAGGGATCCCCGTAGACCGCAGCAGCCCTACGCAGCTGGTACGCAGCGTCATACACCACATGGAGGCACCCGGACGCTTCCACCTCGCCATCGCCCCCGAAGGCACCCGGAAGCCCGTCAGGAACTGGAAGACCGGTTTCCACCTCATCGCCCGCACGGCCAACGTACCCGTATACCTGGGCTATTTCGACTGGGGCACCAAGAGGATCGGCCGTGGAGAGCGGGTCGAACTGACCGACGACGCCCGCGCCGACATGAAACGCATCCAGCAGATCTATGAGGGCATGCACCTCACAGGCAAGCACCCCGAAAAGTACATTACACACTGATGAAACACAATTTCCAGACACTATCGGAAGTTTTTGAATACTCGACGAACAAGTATGCGGGACGCCCCGCATATCACCTCATAGACGGAGACCAGGACTACACCTACTCCGAATTCAAGGAGTCCTGCCGCCGCATCTCCCGGCAGCTTTCCAACTTCGGCATCAACAGCGGCGACAAGGTAGCCATATTATCCCAGAACATGCCCAACTGGGACGTGGCGTTCTTCTCCATCACGGCATTCGGCCGCATAGCGGTTCCCCTGCTCACCGAACTGTCCGAGAACGAAATCTCCAACATCCTCATCCACAGTGAGACAAGGGCTCTCTTTGTCTCCCGGCGCCTTCTTGGCAAGGTCCCCGAAGAGCTGCTCGCATCGATGCGCATCGTCATCGCCACCGACGACCTGTCCATCATACGCACCGGAGAAGACGCCTACACCTGCGACGGCAGCATTTCGAGCCCCCTCCCCGA
>CAMOGR010000027.1 GCA_946614205.1 uncultured Bacteroidales bacterium
AGAAGAAGATGACCACTGCGAATACGAAGATGAGGGCGACGATGCGGTCCTTGGTCTGCTTGGGAGTGAGCTCGGCGACGGGTGCCCCTTCGCCGGATTTGGCCTGCTTCGCGTTGACGTCCGCGTGCTTGAACCAGCTGCGGCAGGCGAGGTAGATGGCGATGCTGACGATGAGGGAAATGCAGGCAACTGCGAATCCCATGTTGTATGCAGTCGAGAGCTGGTTGATGTAGTACTGGCTGAAGGCGGTGAGGCCCATGCCGGCGATATCGGCTCCGGGCATGGCGGCCTTGAGCGCTTCAAGTCCGGAAGGGTCGGCGAGCGTGCCGCCAAGGAATTGGTGTGCGAGGGCGGGAATGTCTGCCTTGTAGATGAGGCCCGCCTTGGCGAGATGGCTGTTGGTCAGCGCGGTGGCGGCGGTGGGAGCGAACATGGCGCCGATGTTGATAGCCATGTAGAAGAGACTGAAAGCGGAGTCGCGTTTGGCGGCGTACTTGGGGTCGTCGTACAGGTTGCCCACGAGCACCTGGAGGTTGCCTTTGAACAGACCGGTGCCGACTGCGATGAGCAGAAGGGCTCCTATCATCAGGGCGAGGGCAAGGCCCCTGCTTGCGAAGGCGTCCGTTGGAATGGCCAGGCACAGATAACCGACGAACATGACGCATACGCCGGTGATGACGCATTTGCCGAAGCCGATTTTGTCAGCGAGCCAGCCGCCGATGACGGGCATGAAATAGACTGCCGCGAGGAAAATCGCATAGAACTGGCCGGCAGCAGCTGCGGAGAAGCCGAACTTGGCCTGCAGGAAGAGCAGGAAAATGGCCAGCATGGTGTAATAGCCGAAACGCTCGCCGGTGTTGGCAAGGGCGAGAGCAAACAGGCCTTTGGGTTGTCCTTTGAACATAATGGATATTTTTAATTAGTTAATATTCAGTTGTTTTAAGGATGGATCGCTCCTATGGACAAGGCCCTGGGGCGGATTCCATCTTCAAAAATAGTCATAATTCCTCAAAACTTCAAGAAACATTTTTTAAATTTGCGTTGTATGATATTGGCTGAAGCGATAGTCCGGGGCCTGATGCGGCTGCTCTCTTGGTTGCCGCTGCGGGTCCATTACGCTCTCGGGCGTTTCATTTCCTTCCTGGCAGAGAAGGTTTTCCGCTATCGCGTACACGACGTCACAGTCAATCTGAGCCGCAGTTTTCCGGAGTACAATTATAAAGAAATCGCCGCCCTCCGTCACCGGTTCTACCTCCACTTCGGGGAGGTGGTTGCCGAGACCGTCTGGTTCGGCGGACTTCGCGGTCCGTCGCGTCTTCACCGCTCGCACCTGGTCGAACTTGAGAATGCCGGAACCCTCACGAAACTGTACGATGCCGCACCGGGTGTGGTGGTCCTTATGTCTCACGCCGGCAACTGGGAGCTTATAGGAGGCATCGCTTCCTATGTTTATAATGACGAGCCCGTCTGCTTCAACGAGCAGAATTTCTGCGTAGTGTATCTGCGGCAGTCGAGCGCCATGTGGGACCGGATTCTCGCCGACAACCGTAAAGCTCCGCTGCTGGACCGCAAGGGCTTCCCGGGATATGTCGAATCCCGTTCCGTAGTCCGCTATGCCCTTGAACACAAAGGGGAAAAGAAGATTTACAATTTCATTACCGACCAGAGTCCCTACTTCGACTCACCTTCCAATCCCGAAGTTGAATTCATGAACCGGAAATGCCGTACCATGAAGGGAGCCGCGTCCCTCGCGATCAAGATGGGGTACGCCGTATGTTACCTGAGCATGCGGCAGGAGGGCAGGGGACACTATGTGATGAAATATATACCTATATGTGCGGACCCGTCCGCTGAAACGCCAGGGGATATCATGCAGGCCTATTACCGCCTGCTCGAGGAGGATATACGCACCCAGGAGTGGAACTACCTTTGGAGCCACCGTCGTTGGAAATAACCGAATAAATTCAATATCACTATGACAATCAAAGATTTACAGCCTGCAGTAGTATGGAATAATTTCTATTCCCTCACGCGCTGCCCCCGCCCTTCCAAACACGAAGAAATCGTTCGCAAGTTCCTTCTCGACTGGGCTGCCGCCCACAAGGTGGAGGCTTTCGCCGACGAGAGCGGAAACGTCATCATGCGCGTTCCTGCGACGCCCGGCTTCGAAAACCTCAAGACCGTAGTTCTTCAGGGCCACATGGACATGGTTCCCCAGAAGACTCCCGAGACTAAGCACGATTTCCTTACCGACCCCATCGAGACCTGGGTGGACGGAGAGTGGCTCCGCGCCAAGGGAACGACCCTTGGAGCCGACAACGGCCTCGGAGTCGCCCTTGCAATGGCTGTTGCCGAATCGCCTGACGTGAAGCACGGCCCCATCGAAATACTTGTCACCTACGACGAAGAGACCGGCATGACCGGAGCCAGCCTCCTCAAGAGCGGCATCCTCAAGGGTGACATTCTCATCAATCTCGACTCCGAGACGGAGGGAGAGCTGTACGTGGGCTGCGCCGGCGGCCTCGATGCATCCGCAAGCGCACGTTACCGCCGCAAGAAAGAACCTGCCGGCCACCTGTGCTACAGCCTCACCGTGAAGGGTTGCCAGGGCGGTCACTCCGGCATGGACATCAT
>CAMOGR010000028.1 GCA_946614205.1 uncultured Bacteroidales bacterium
CGCAATGATGGCGGCATTGTACGGTACGGCAAGCATGTTCACGAGGAATACCAGAATGGAGAACTGCAGCACAAACACAGCCGCTTCCATGCGTCCGTCCGGAATGACAAGACGGGCTTTGAGGAACCACAGGCCAACGGTTTCGGCGGCGACCAGCACGACGAGAGACAGGCCGATCTGCACCAGCATCGTGGTGGAGAAAACCGCATCTGGACGGCCGTCTTCGCCGCGGCCGAGCTCAAAGGCAAGGAAACGGCTGACCGCTCCGGCTATAGCCCCCGTGAGAATAGAGAACATTGCGACCACGCCGCCGACAGCGCCATATACGCCAAAATCGTCCTGGCCGAGAGCATTGAGGATAACCCGGGAGGTATACAGCCCCACCAGCAGAAGCACGAACATGCGGACATAGAGGACGGCCGTATTGCGGGCTATCCTCCTGCTTCCTTCCGATATGTTCGATTGTGAGGGCATAGGTTTTGCAAAGTTAACAATTTTTAATATCTTTGCGTCACATTGCAGGATTAGCACATCGGTAGTGCATTGGCTTCCCAAGCCAAGGAGGAGGGTTCGACTCCCTTATCCTGCTCAAGGACGCCTCCACAACGGGGGCGTTTTCGCTAAAGAACAATTAAGATGAAAAAGATTCTGTCCTTCTTTGCCTTTCTGGCCATCAGCGCAGGAGCATTCGCCCAGAATTCCGGCATTCCTTTCATCAGGGAGATTGCATCCGTCAGAGAAAACGACGAAACCGCACTCCAGCTCTTCTACATCCCTCAGGACAACGGTGAAAAGTTGTTCTACCTCGACTTGGGCACTCTCGGAATAGGCGACGAGGTCCTGCAGATCAACGTCGACCCGGTAAACCGGCTTTTCGTCCCGCTCGGCGGTTCCGTAGCCGAGGCCGAGGAGGCCCTGAATTCCCTCATCGAGCTCTGCTCGGAGCCCAACGGCACCACGCAGGAGCTTTCCATCTGTTTTGCCCCCTTGTTCCCCAACGACACCAGGGAGCTTGCTCAGGTAAGTGCAAGAAAAGTCCTTTTGACCCGCAATCTCGCATTCATACTTGAACGTGACGAGTACAAGAGAGTCACCTATGTGACCCGTGCCAACCTCAAATCCATGCTGTCCGGCCTGAAATTCCATCACAAGCTATATCCGAACGATTAGAAGTTGCTTTCCCGATACATAAAAGACCGTCTGCCGGATTGGCGGACGGTCTTTTTTTATATGCTGCAGAGTCTATTCTGCGGGAATATCATCGGGTCCGGGAGCGGGAGCATCCGAGAAGTCCGGAGCGGGCGCGTCCGAGAAGTCGGGTGCAGGAGGCACCGGCGGCTGGGGAGCCTGGTATGCAGTCTGGGCAGGAGCGGCAGGCTGTGCAGGCGCAACGGGCTGAACGGGAGCGGCAGGCTGTGCCGGAGGTTCCGGTGCAACGGGAGCTGCAGCGGCCTGGGCGGCCTTCTTCTCCTTACTCTTCTTGCCAAGGAACCAGATGAGGGCTCCTGCAGCTGCAAGAAGCAGTATACCGAGGAGCGGCCTGTAGAAGAGCCAGGCGATGGCGATGACAATAAGGGACCATGCGAGGCCAAGCACCCAGGATACGAGGCCTACGCCGAGGTTGGCGATATTGCCGAGGAACGGGAGAACCTTGAGAAGTTGGGTGATGATATTGAAGATGTTCTTGAAGCCGAATACACAGAGCAGGATGCCGATGAGGCGGAGTATCCATGCCATCGTCTTGTTGGAGGAATGCTCGTTGGCAAACATTTCGTCCATGCTTACCGTTCCGTCCTCAAGGGTTATCATGCTGTAGCCGTTCTTTGCGGTAAACTTCTCGAATGTGTTTCCGTTGACCTTGGCGAGGATGGAAACATCGCCGGGGAGAACCTGGGTGAACGTTACGCGCACGTCGCCGACCGTCGGGCTGTTGGGATTGGCTCCCACATAGAGGACATTGCCCTGGGGATGGATGAAACTGGCGTCGGCGGCAACGTTGAGAACACGGTGGAACTCAGTTTCGTAGTAATTGACAACCTCGGGCTTGAGCTCGACGTTAAGGGGCTTGCTGCTGTTCATCTGGGAGATAAGAGCCTCGGGGAAGGCATACGCGCCGAAGGTGACGTTCTGCGCCGTGAGGGTCTTGTCTTCAACATTGAGCAGGATATCGTTGCTTATGCCGCAGTAGGAAGGGTCCTTGAAACTGGAGGAATTGACGGGGCTGCTCATCCACTCCTTGCTGTAGGTGTAGGTGGTTATCGTTTCCTGGCCGCCGCCCACCTTGTCCTTGGTTTCGGAATGCTCATGCTCGACCCACTGATAGTATTCGGCCCTGCGGCTGAGCTTGATACCGTTGATGGAGATGTCGAACATGTCGTCGGTGAGGATGTCCTGGGTCGTTGCAAGGCCGGAGGCATGAATCATCTTGCCGTTGAAGCCTGCATCGACGGAGTTGATGTCGGGAAGTTCGACGCATACGCCGGCGGCTTCCTTGAGCATCTTGGTGGTCTTTACCGTACGGCCCTCGTTCCAGAAGAGGAGAACGGTACCGGCAATGAGCATGATGAAGCCCATTCCCACGCCGGAAAGAGCGTTCTTGAGACGTCCGCCGTAGGATGTGGTAGTTACTTTTTGATAGGCCATGATATTAAAAGATTAGAAATGAAACTTCAACGCAGTATCGCAAATATAATCCTTTTGAAATATAAAGTCAACACTTTCACATGCTTTCACATTGTTTTCACTGTAAAAATGATGATTTTTAACTAAGCACCACATAAAAAAAGCGGCCACCGGTATGGGGCCGCTTTGAAAGAATCGTACAGTTTTACTGCTTCTTGTAGAGTTGGATTGCTTCCTGGTCAGTATAGGTAGTGGATTTATAGAATCTGAACCTGTCCTGTCCCGCAGTAGGATTATATCTGAGAACAGATTTCGACGGTGCCACGATGTTGACATCATAGCCATCGAATGAAACTGTCATCTCACAAGTTCCTGCCGAATACGTGTCAGGTGAGGACAATCCATTGGCGTCGGTTGTTCCCTTGGCTGCCACATATTTCCCGCTCGCAGACTTGAACGAGCCTTCGCTGGCGTTGTAGACAAAATAGCAGTCTTTATCCGTAGTAATCGTAGAACCGTTTACTTCAACATCCACAAAATTGCCTGTTGCATCCAATGTTGACAGAGCGCCATTGAATGCTCGGTTGAATGTCTTCTCATCTTTAGTGTAGGTTGAAACGATCAGATACTGACCGCCATCCACTATCGAATTGACTTTCACATAAGTAGCGGTGCCGCCAGTAGACTTGCCGGCCTGAGAGACCGCAAGATTGCGGGAAATCTCACCGCCGGAGTGATTGACGACAATCACACCCTCACGGGCACTGCCGGTATTGGCCTGGGCCTGGAGGACAATCTTCTGGTTATCCTTGTCGGCTGTTGCCGTAATCCATGAAGGGACAGTCGAAGTATCGATGCTCCAGTCTGCACTTGAATTGCAAGAAACTGTAACTTCTTTAGTGCCACCTTCTTCATTGAAACTGACGGATGCAGCACTCAACGTGAGATTGTCAGTTTCAACTGCACCCTCCTGGCTGACCTTTACAGTCTTGGCAAGGGTACCGTTGGGATGGTTCACAGTGACGGTAGCCGAACGTTTGGTGCTTTCATTTGCACTTGCGGTGAAAGTGATAGAAGATGCAGAAGCGGTGAAGCTGAGCCATTCGGGAACAGTGCTGTCATCAACAGTCCACTTGGCGTTGTCACAAGTGACGGTGACATCTGCGCTGCCACCCTCCTGAGGGATGTTGACGGAAGTGGGAGAAACGGTGAGGGTAGCCTCCTGGGAGCTTCCGCCAACCTCGGTTGCAGACTCTGCATAGAAGTAAACCTGCTTGGTTCCGCTGTAGGTGCCATGACCGTAAACGTAACCTGTGAGCGTGTACTTCTTGTCCTTGGCAAGGGTAACTCCTTCGGCCCTGTTGTTATTGGAAATGTACAGTACGGGCTCTGCGCCTTCCACGCTTGCAAGAGTGGTGGAAGTCGCGGTGGCCTCAACAGTGACATACTTGGCATTGTTGTCGGCGTATGCAGCATTGACATCGGCACCGGTATAGGTTACCGGCGAAAGGGTGACCTTGCCTTCTCCGGAAGCGCTGATCTCGGGAGCGGGCTCGTTGTTGATCTGCTTGTTGCCCTGGTACAGCTTGGTGGTTCCGGAGACGCTGACCTTCTGACCGGCGGTAACGCTCGGGGCGGTCTTAAGGAACACATAGAGGACATCGGTATTGTCGGTGACAAAGAAGCCCTGCTTCATGACGCTAGAAACGATGACGTCCTTCACTACGACCGTAGAGCCGGAAGCTGCAGCATGAACCTCGGAAATCTTGTCGGACTGCTCTTCGAGGCTGGAAATCTGGACATTGACTTTCTTAATCTTGCCTGCGCTGAAAACAGCCTGGTCGCCGGAAGGAGTCTTGGTGATTACGGTCTCAACCGCCTTGCCTGCAACCGTGCAGTTCACGGTGATGGTTACCGCACCGCTCTGGGTATAAGGCTTGATGGGAAGGTAAACCTTTCCGGACTCACCGGGAGTAAGCGTGCTGTCCTCGATATTGACACTCGCGGAATCATAGACGTAACTGGCGCCGCTGGGAGTGTAGACCACATCGGATCCGGTAATGTTATAATAATACGTACCGACGATATCCTCGCTTGCCTTGTAGGTAATCCTGTTGACGATAATCTCGGAAGATGTGGAGTTGGTGACGTTGAACTCGATGACGGAAGTGAGGTGCTTCATGCTGAAGGAAGCGGTGCTGCCGCTGCCCTCTGCCACGGCATACATGGGGCACACGTTGCCGCGAAGGTGAGCCATGCTGCCGAAACCGTCCTGGTTGACGCCCTTGCTGTGGCCGAGATAGCCCCAGCCGGTAGTTCCGTCGGGAGCCTCCATCTTGGAAATGTAAGGGAAGAAAGCATACCAGGTGGCTGCGCCGGAAGGAAGAGTAACGGAGGAAGGAACGGTCACTGCCAGAGTGGCGGAAGTGGTTCCGGCACCGTCAGCAATCGTAGCCTTGCCAAGGCTCGTAAAGCCGGACTCAGCGTTTCCGAAGAAAACATTCAGGGTGTCCTGAGCCTCCCAGAGGGTCTTCATGCCGTCATTGGTGGTCTTGGTACCGTCGTCGGTGGAAGCGGAAAGGTAGATGGTCTTGCCTGCGGGGAGCACGTCTGCGCCCAGTTCCTTGGGCTGGCAGTTGGTAAGGGAGATGGCGGCTGCCGTCATCAGCCCTGCAAAAGCGAAAAATCTCTTCATAGGGCTAAAATTCGTTATCGTCATACACCCAGTCGCTTGTCTGCGCATCAGAAAGACTGTCGCAGATGATGGAACCTGCCAGCATGGGGCAAGCCTCGCAGTCAGGTGCCTGGTAACTCCTGCCCGCGGTTTTGAACTTGTTGAAATAGGACATAAATATGAACTGAATTTGAAAGTTTTATTCCAGACTGCGAATTTACTGATTCCTTCCGACAAAGCCAAAAAGAATACGTATATTTGTGAACACGTTTTTTAACACCATGAAATACGACATAATAGTCATCGGCGGCGGCGCCTCCGGCCTTATGGCAGCATACAGCGCAGCGGAAAAGGCCGCAAGGAAAGAACTTGGTCTCCGCATCTGCGTCCTGGAAAAAATGCCCCGGGCAGCCCGCAAGGTAATGATAACCGGAAAAGGCCGCTGCAACTTCACCAACCTGAAAGACTGGAGCGACTTTTCCGCGCATATCCGCAGCGGCTCCCAGTTCGTCCGCCCTGCGTTCAGGAGCCTGACCCCGGGAGCCCTAATCGAATGGTTCGAAGCTCTCGGAATGACGACAGTCGTAGAACGCGGCGACCGCGCATTCCCAGCCTCGCACCGCTCAGGCGACGTAGTAGACGCCCTTGTACGCGCCTGCCACGGCTACGGAGTCAAAATAGAAACCGAAGCCGAAGTCACGGATATCAAGGTTACGGAAAGCGGAACTGCATTCG
>CAMOGR010000029.1 GCA_946614205.1 uncultured Bacteroidales bacterium
TGAGCCCCTTGTGGGCGTAGCCATAACCCAGGGTCAGTCCTGGGCCCTCACAGACTCCCTTGGCCGATTCAGAATCAAGGCAAACGCCTCGTCTGAAGCCACTTTCACCTCTCTTGGGTACAAGACCTTGAGAGCCTCCCTGGTGCAGGGCGCAACCTACCGCCTGCAGCCGGATGTGTTCGCTCTTCAGGAAGTTGTGGTAACGGCTAGGGAAGAGCGGGGCGTTACGGCAACATCCGTCATCGGCAAAGACGCAATCGAGCATATTCAGCCGTCCAGTATAAAGGACGTTCTGGAGCTGCTTCCCGGAGGCCGGGCCGTAGACCCGAACCTGGCGTCTCCCCAGGTGGCAAACCTGCGCAGCGCAGCGTCGGTAAGCGGCAACTATGCTACATCGGCCCTTGGAACGGCGGTTTTGATTGACGGCAAGCCTGTGGGAAACAATGCAAACCTGCAGTCTTCCCCCGCATACAGCAATCTTGGCAGCAGCTTTGTGAATCTGGGCACAGACCTACGCACAATTACTACGGAAGACATCGAGTCCGTCGAGGTTGTGCGCGGAATCGCTTCGGTGGAATACGGAGACCTTACCAGCGGCCTCATGAAAATCACCCGTAAACGCGGAGGCAATGCCCTCAGGGCCCGTTTCAAGGCCGATATGGGCTCCAAGCTTTTCTATGTCGGCAAGGACTTCCAGTGGGAGACACTCACCTTGAATATCGGGGCAAATTATCTTAATTCCATGGCCGACCCCAGAAACCCGCGCCAGAATTACAAGCGCGTCACTGGTACTGTCCGCATGGGGAAAACCTGGAAAAAGGAGCACGAATACGTATTGAACACCTCGCTGGACTATACCGGCTCATTCGATGACCAGAAGAGCGACCAGAACCTGGACTTTGGCGCCATGGGCCCCGTTGAGACGTATTTTTCGTCCTATAACAAGGTGGATGCCGGCCTGGATTTCTCCATGAAGGCCCGCGACAATTCATCGGCATTCAGGAGCTGGGTGACGACTGCCTCGCTGACGGTTGAAAACGACCGGATCAACCGCTGGAAATATGTGATAAACGGCTCGGAGCAGCCCTACAGCACCGCTACGGAGCCGGGCGAGTGGGATGCCCTCATCCTGCCAGTCCGCTATGAATCTACCCTGGAGGTAATCGGCCTTCCGGTGTATGTTTATCTTCAGTCTGCGCTTTCGTTCAAATGGGGGGAGCAGCGTCTCAAGGCAGGGGTGCAGTGGACAATGGACAAGAACTATGGCGAGGGAAGCGTTTTTGATATCACCCGCCCCTTCTCTTCCGTTTCCAGCACCCGTCCCAGGCCTTATTATGCCATCCCGGCCAATCACCAGCTGTCTGTCTATGCCGAGGAAAACGGCAGCGCAAAGCTCGGCGACGGTTCGGCGGAATGGTCGGCAGGCGTGCGTATGAGCACTCTTCTGGGCGCAGGGGAGGCTTATAAGGTTAACGGACGGCCATATATCGACCCGCGCGCAAACATCCGCTATAACTTCCCTGCGGCAATTGTAAAAGGGTACCGCCTGAATGCCGGTATTTACGCCGGTGCCGGCCTGCACACCAAGTTCCCTACCATGGACATGCTGTATCCGGAGCCGGTGTACGGCGATATCCAAGTCTTCAATTACTGGCCGGTGGAAACCAGCCTGCGCCGCTCTTACATGTATGTTTACAAGGAAGACCCCACCAATTATACCCTTGATCCGGCCCGCAATTTCAAATGTGAGATAGGTGCCGATGCCTCATGGAACGGATATCATTTTTCCATAGACTGTTTCCTGGAAAACATGACTTCCGGTTTCAGGAGCAGCTCCCGTTACGGGCGCTACATCGTAAAGCGTTACGACGGCAGCGGAATCGACAAAAACAGACTTACAGGCCCTCCGGACGTTACTTCTCTGCCTTGGCAGGCTGACACCGTGCTTCAGGCGCACGGCATCACCACCAACGGCTCCCAGACGCTCAAGCAGGGTGTTGAGTTTACTTTCACATCACCTCGTATCAAGGCCATCAACACACGCATTACGGCAAACGGTGCCTGGTTTGTCACCAAGAACACCAACAGCGCGCCGCTCTATTATGTCCCTTCGGCCATTGTAAGCGGCAGCCGCTATGACTATGTGGGTTATTATGAAGTGAATGATGGAAGCACCTTCACGCAGCTGAATACCAACGTCATGCTGGATACCCAGATTCCAAGCCTTGGGCTCATCCTGTCCGTTTCCTGCCAGACCTCCTGGTTCAGCAACCATTATCCCGTTCCGCGCTCTACCACGCCGCTGTCATATCTGGACAAAGACCTTGTAGAACATCCTTATACAGAGGCAGAGATGCAGGATCCGGTGCTCCGCTATCTGGTGCTGGACGAAAGCTCCATGAATTACAACTATCTGGTGCCTTTTGCCACTTATTTCAACTTGAAGGCGACCAAGAAGTTCTATCATGAAAAGATGGCTTTCTCCCTGTTTGTGAACCGTTTGCTGGCCATTACACCGGATTATTACATGAACGGAGCCTATGTCAGGCGCTCGTCAACCCCGTACTTCGGGATGGAAATTGACTTCAAGATATGAAAAAGCCGGCTCTCATATTGCTCCTGCTCCTTCTGGTGTCATGCACCAGACAGAACCTTTTCTGCCATGTTACCCTGCAGGTGGAAACGGAGCAGCCCATTGTTGCGCTTACGATAGACAATACGCTGGCTGGCAATTATTTCCGGAATCTGAACACGGGGGAGAACTACAATTTCCCAGTATTCGTAAACGGGAAATGCGAGCTGCAGGTGCTCAAGGGAGTATATGTGTTCGCCTTCGACGGCGTGGGCGCCTTTTCGGACGGAACGGCGAGGAGGGTAAGGTCGGCCCAATATGCGACTATGCTGGATGCCGTGTCTCTCACCGAAGACGAGGCTGTCGTATCGCTTAAACTGCTGGAACTGCAATGAAAAAGCATTGGCTCATACTATTTTTGCTGACGGGCATGGCCCTGCCTCTTTCCGCACAGGTGCGTTCGGAAGGGCAGACGTTGCTTTTCCGGCCGGAAGAGAACAGCACGCAGGCGCAGGTCGGCGTCAGGGTAAGGGAGGAGGATGACGCATATCTTCCGGCAGAGGGAAAAGGCCTGTTGCAGGGCGAATTCACGGCGCATTCCCGCCACAGCCTGGATTCCACCCACAGGGTAGAAGGCCGGGCCTCTTATGAGCGCGGAGTCAAGCGTGCCGTGAACTGGAACACCTCGTCAGACTGGGACCTGCTCTCGCCGTACATTACGCTGGATACGCTTGGCGGAGACCTGCAGAAGGAACAGTATCGTTTTGCCGCCCGTTATGCATCGCGACGAGGCAGCCTCTTCTACAGCCTCCATGCCGACTATCGTGCCCTTCATGAGTACCGCGACGTGGACCCGCGTCCCCGCAATATTACGGCCGATTTGCAATTATCGGCACAAGGAGGTATCCGGAGGGGGGCGTATGCGCTTTCGCTGGAGGCCGGCTACCGGAGATATAAGCAGAATGAGGACGTAGAATTCATGGACCCCCGGGGCAACAACACCTCCGTGCTGCATTATCTTGGTTTCGGCCGATATTCCACGCGCTTTTCCGGCGCCA
>CAMOGR010000030.1 GCA_946614205.1 uncultured Bacteroidales bacterium
ATGATGTCGGAGGCCGTCTTCTCGACATATTCGGAGAACTCGCCGCCGCGGCGCAGGTTCAGGCGGTCCTGGAGTTCTTTCTTGTCTCCCGACTTGATTCCGGAGAAAGTCCATCTGGACACCCTGGGACGCTCTTTTATGACGACCTTGAAATACACGGAATCTCCGTTCTCGGTGACGTGGTCGATTTCCAGTGCGACATCCTCGAAATAACGCTTGAGCCACAGACGGCGGACG
This sequence comes from uncultured Bacteroidales bacterium, assembly GCA_946614205.1. Next base: position 238 of record CAMOGR010000030.1, read on the forward strand.
ACTCCGGAGACTTCTTCTCCCGGGACCGTCACCTCCATGCCCTTGCGGAGGCCGGTGAGCTGCTCTATCTGCTTGGAACTGAAATAGCTGTTTCCTTCGACGGAAACGCCGCCCACAAGATACTTGCGGGGATGAGAGTAGTCCACCTCGACAGGTGCCTGCGCGCGGAGCGAGAGGCACGAGATGAGAATCAGGACAAGGGCGACAATGTGTCTTCTGGTCATCACTATCCGATAAGTCTGCAAATATACGGAATTATTTGACTTTTCCGAAACGCCTGTCCCTTAAAGAATACTCCTCAAGAGCGGCCAGGTATTGCTCTTTTCGAAAATCGGGCCAAAGAGTGTCCGTGAACACAAGTTCCGTATATGCCAGCTGCCACAGCATGTAATTGCTGATACGCTGCTCGCCGGAAGTGCGGATCAGGAGGTCGGGATCGGGTATTCCGGCGGTTACGAGGTACTTTTCTATATCGTCGGAACCGTCGGCTGCCATACGCCGCGCAGCCTGGCTGATGTCCCATTTGCCGCTGTAGCTCACGAAAATGATTACCGTCATACGCTCCCCCGCCGACGTGGCCGCATCGAGCTCGTCAATGGCGGCGTTGAGTTCGTCCGAGAGGCGCGCCCTGTTGCCGAGCACGCGGAAATGTATGCCGTTGCGCAGGAAAGTCTGGGTCTCTTCCTTTATGGACTTGATGAACAGGGACATGAGGCTGGAGACTTCGGCGTCGGGGCGCGACCAGTTCTCCTCGCTGAATGCGAAAAGGGAGACGTAGCGTATGCCCAGGGCGACGCTTGTCTCAAGCACGGCGCGGACGCTCTCGACACCCTCGTAGTGGCCGAAAATACGTTCCTTGCCCCTCTGGCGGGCCCAACGGCCGTTGCCGTCCATTATGATGGTTACGTGCTGAGGAATCTTGTTTGCCATTTGGTTCAGTTGTCTGTGAAGCTGTCTGAATTGCGGACGTCGCTGCCCCAATGGAGACGGGAACGCAGGGCGCCTATGAAGTTGGAGCCGTCCAGGACCACCCTGCGCAGGGCGTCGGGTACGGCCGTGACCGTAAGCTTCGAAGCTGATGATATTGTGTAGTTGCGGTTGTCGGCGGACAGGCGTACGGCCTCTTCCCTGGAATGGAAGGACAGACGTATGACGGAAGTGTCCGGGACTATGAGAGGGCGCACGTTGAGATTGTGCGGAGAGACGGGAGCCAGGATGAGCACCCGCGCGTCGGGCAGGCAGATGGGGCCGCCCACGCTGAGCGAGTACGCCGTCGAACCTGAAGATGTTGCAACTATCAGTCCGTCAGCCCAATACGTAGGCAGCGGACGGCCGTCCACCGATACGTCGACGCCGAGCATGGCGCCACCTTCGCGCAGGACGCAGATCTCGTTGAGTGCAAGCTGCGGACCGTCGCCCATGCTCAGCCCTTCCACCTTCACAAGGCCGCGGCGCTCCACGGTATACGCCCCGGCGGCAAGGGTGTCAGCAATGTTTTCCGCCCTGTTCTCCGAAAGGAATCCCAGGCGTCCGAAGTTGACGCCGAGCACCGGAAGGCCGGTCGCCAGGGCAAGGGATGCAGCTGAAAGATATGTGCCGTCGCCTCCGAAACTCAGAAGCATCCGGGTACCGTCCTGGATTTCGGAAGCCTCGAGTGCGGGATATACGTCAAAACCGACGGCCCCCAGCGACGCGAGAAGACCCAGCACGCCCGGGTCGAGCTGCAGACTGGAGTCTTTGAGATAATAGGCAAGTTTCATCGGCGTCAGATTTCTTTGCGCCACCTGGCAAGGGGGATGCCGAGCTGGTCGCGGTACTTGGCAATGGTGCGCCTCGCGACCTTGTAGCCGCGCCGTGCAAGCTCCACTACGAGCTGCTCGTCGGTGAACGGTTTGTGCTTGTCCTCGGAGTCTATGCATTCCTGGAGGGCCTTCTTGAGCTCCCTTGTAGAGATTTCCTCGCCGTCGGAGTTCTCCATGCCCTCGGAGAAGAAGGACTTGAGCGGGAAGATGCCGAAGTGGGTTTCTATGTATTTGCTGTTGACCACGCGGCTTATGGTGGAAATGTCGAAGCCGGTGATTTCCGCTATGTCCTTGAGGACCATCGGGCGCAGGTTGCTCTCGTCCCCGTCGATGAAATAATCGTGCTGGTAGTCGAGTATGGCGCGCATGGTCTTGCTGAGGGTGTTCTGGCGCTGCCGCAGGGCCTCGACGAACCATTTTGCGGAATCGAGCTTCTGCTTGACGAAGGCCGCGGCCTCTTTCTGCGCCCTTTCCGACGAGCCCTTGGCGTCCATGAGCAGGTCCGCGTACTTCTTGTTGACGCGTATCTCGGGGATATTGAAACGGGGCATCGTGAAATCGAGCACCCCGTCATGCTCGTCGAGTATGAAGTCGGGAACTATCTGGCCCGACTGGTCGTCGTACGAATCATCTGCCTGGCCGCCGGGAGAAGGGTTGAGCCGCACTATCCTGGCAAAGGCCGCCTTGAGCTGTTCCTCGGTGATGCCGAGACGGGACTGTATCTTCTGGAAGTGCTTGTTGGAGAAATCCTGGAAGCACTCGTCGATTATGCGTATTGCGGTTTTGACCTCCGGAGTCTGGTGAAGGGCGCGAAGCTGGAGCAGCAGGCACTCGCGCAGATCCCTCGCCCCTACGCCCACAGGCTCGAAGTCCTGGATGACCTTGAGCATTCTCTCCACCTCTTCTTCGTTGGTTTCGATGCCTGCACGGAAAGCCAGGTCGTCCACGAGCGCGTCGATGCCGCGTCGCAGGTAACCGTCGTCGCTCAGGCTGCCTATGATGAATGATGCGACCTCGTGCTCGTGCGGAGTGAGATTGCGATAACCGAGCTGCCTCTGGAGGCTCTGAGTGAAGCCTTCCTTGACAGAGAAGGTATTGTATTCGGGACGGGGATCCTTGCCCCAGTTGTTAACCTTGAGGCGGTAGGCGGGAATGTCGCCGTCTTCCTTCATGGAGTCAATCGACACCTCACGGCGCTCCTCGTCGCTGTCCGGGTCGGGTTCGTCGTCAAGTACCGGATTGCTCTCGAGTTCAGCGCGCACTTTCTGTTCCAGTTCCTGGACCGGCAGCTCGATGAGCTTGATGGTCTGTATCTGGAGCGGAGAGAGCTTCTGCTGCTGCTTGAGTTCTAGTCCTGTCTTGAGCATGGTTTACTGGTTGCGGACTATGAACGCCGTAGGAAACTCCTGTACTATGGTCTTGAGGGCATTGGCCGCATCGGCCTTGGTGGCGTAATTGCCCACGGTGACTTTGAAGAAAGGATTGGTGTAGGTGCGGGATACGGGCACCCCGGGGTGCAGGTTGCGGAAACGGGCGGCAGCAGCCTCGGATGCACTTCTGGCGTTCTGGCCGCTGTCGAAATAAATGCGTATGCGGTATGTCTGGTCCGACATTCCCGATGCGGTGCGGCGCTCATTGCGCTCCACATGGGCCGCAAGGGCTGCAGCAAGGGCGTCGCTCTGGTGTACCGTAACATATTCCGACAGTTCCCCGATGGGGTCGTACTGCGGAGCGGGGGCTTCCTGGGGCTGCTGGGCCCCCACCGGGAGGAAGAAAGCCAGAGCTATGATTGTCAATAATATACGTTTCATATCTTGTCGAGCAAATCCTTCAGTGGTATGTCTTTGTATTCGAAATCCTTGCCAAGACCGCTCTTGAGCGTGCCGCGGAAACGCACGTCCAGCGTAACCGACTCCATATCGGGCTGGCGCAGAAGCTCAAGCAGCTGGAACGGATTGAACGCCCCGTCGATTGTACCATGGACATCGATGTTATAGACTTCCTTGGAGCGGGGCGCGAGGGTGACGTCGTCTGCCGTAAAATGAAGGCAAGGCTCTCCGTCCATCTTCGCAAGGGCATACATATTGGTGAGAGTCACCTGGACGGTGGGGTTGTCCACCTCGAGAGCAATGCTCGCGTCCAGGGAAGACAGCCCGCGGGGCGACAGGGATACCAGGTCGAATGATGTGACCTTGATGTCCTTGAACGACGCGCAAGAGCACAGGCAAAGGACGGCAATCGCGCTTATGAGCAGCCTGAGAGTCTTCTTCATATCAGTGCAAAGATAACTAACTTTTCTTATATCCCCACCTTTCCGGAGGTCGAATATTCCTTGCCGTCCCAGGTCCAGGACACTTTGAGCACGACGGAATCGCGTTCGGGCATTTCCTTCTCAAGTGGGAAGGACGAGTAGAAATCATAATTCCGGGTGACATCGGATACCGGGTCGGATGTGTCGAACCTGTGCCTGAGGAGCAGGCGCAGAGTGTCCGTGACGGGTTCGCGCTTGTCCACCACGAGGTTCACCACGTGGGTGCCTGCGCCGTTTTCGGGTGTGCGTATTACATTGTACATGTTGAGGCAGCCTCCCGAGTACCACACGTCGGAAACGTTGATTTCCCTGTTGCCGAGGGAGTCGGGGATTTCCGGAGTGGTGACGACTACGGGGTTCTTGTACATGGTGGTGAAGAACTGCACAAGCTTGCCCTCGCGCTGAGTGTCGCTCACTTCCTTGGATACGTCTATGACAGCAACCGCACGTGGAAGGCCCTGCCAGTCGACTCCGGACGAGCCGAATACATAGCGGTAGCCGTCGTCTCCGAGGAAGGAGTTGTCGGACTGGGGGTAGCCGAAAGTCACGACCCTGTAAAGGAAGGGGTCCAGCATATCGCAGGACGCCAGGGCCGAAACGGCAAGCAGAAAGGGTATCAATCTTTTCATAACAGTTTCTTTTTTGTAGGCCGGCATATTATCTGGATGTCGATATCCTCTATGCGGTAACCGCGGAAACGGTGGCCCTTGAGCCCCGCTTCCACCTCCGCAAGGAGGTCGTCGGCCTCTATGTCGACGAATTCATGATTCCGTGAATCGTACAGATGCAGATGCCTCCAGGCATTGATGTCGAACACCACCTTTCCGTTGGCGCTGAAACGACGGGCGTAGATGCCAGTATCCGCCAGCGAAGACAGTATGTTGTATACGGTGGAACGGGCAATGCGGCAGGAGCCTTCGGTCTTAACAGTATCATAGACGGTGTCGGCGTCGGCATGAATGTGACTGAGCATGGCCCTGTGAACGGCAAGGCGCT
>CAMOGR010000031.1 GCA_946614205.1 uncultured Bacteroidales bacterium
GCGGAGTATTGTTGTCACCGCGGGCTACATTATAAGGTACGCGTGCGACTTCCTTGCTGACCTGGTCGTAGGTCTCGCCCATGAACCTCTTGATGCTGAAGATGGTGTTCTTGGGGTTGGTGATGGCCTGACGCTTTGCGGGAGAGCCCACTTTGCGCTCGCCGCCATCGGTGAAAGCGACTACGGACGGCGTAGTGCGCGCGCCCTCGTCATTGATGATTACGGTAGGCTGGTTGCCTTCCATTACGGCTACACAGGAGTTTGTGGTGCCGAGGTCGATTCCGATGATTTTTCCCATATTCTTATACTTTTTATTTGTTTTACTATTTGTGTCGCCCGCCCTTTGACGGCCGGGTTCGCAGGGAGAATCATCAAATCCTTTGCCAAGTGCCGCGCGGTGACAAATTGTCAGAAAACCAGTCTGCGCAGCAACATGGAAAGGCCGGCCGGAGAGACTCTTGCTTTCGTTCAGAGTGACACCGGCCGGCCTGCGGAATGCTGATAAAGTCAGCTATGCTGTCATGCGGTCAAGGGCAAGCTGCACAAGCTCAGCCACGCGGGGCTTGTAGTCGGTATTGGCGTCCTTGAGGTAGCGGTGGGCTATTGCGCAGCAGACGGTGCCGGCGTTGTGTCCGAGCTTGGCTGCCATTCCTGCCAGGGCTGAGCCCTCCATCTCGAAGTTGGTAATCTTGTAGCCGTCGAATTCGAAGGATTCGAAGTCCTCGAGCATGTTCGGCATGGCAAGGCCCTGACGGACGACGCGTCCCTGGGGGCCGTAGAAACCGGAGGCGGAGATGGTCATGCCCTTCACGGTGCAGTCGGCGAAGCGGTCAATGATGGCCTGGCCGGCACGGACGAAATACGGGTCGGGCAGGTGGCGGTCCCATTTGACATGCTTCTTGAAAGCCTCCTCGAAATCGGCAAGGGCTATGCGGTCGCGGCCCTCGTACCAGTTGAGAAGGCCGTCGCAGCCGACGGAAATATGCGAAAAGATGAAGGCCCCGAGGGGAATCTCGGGCTGGATGGCTCCGCAGGTGCCTATGCGGAGGATGTTCAGAGTCTTGTGCTCAGGCTTCTCCTCGCGTGTTTCGAAATCCACGTTGGCAAGGGCATCGAGCTCCGTCATTACGATGTCGATGTTGTCAGTACCTATGCCAGTGGAAAGAGCAGTAACCCTCTTGCCGTTGTAAAGGCCTGTTGCCCAGACGAATTCGCGGGACGCGCCCTCGCATTCGATGGAACTGAAGTAGGACTTGACCATGGCCACGCGCCCGGGGTCGCCCACGACGATGACGGTGTCGGCAAGCTGGTCGGGACGGATGTGGAGATGGAACACGGAGCCGTCGCCGTTGATGATGAGTTCAGATTCAGGGATACGCATATTGATTGTGTTTTTAATGTTTTCTGCGGTGCGAAGAGCGCAGCCGGCTGGAACTGCGCACCATAAGTTCGTCGGCCCAGATGCCGCGGGCGGCAAGAACATCCAGGATAACAGCAAAGATGGGGAAAAGGGCCGGTACGTGGAACAGGGGGTCATTGCCGGTAACGACGAAATCAACCACCAGCCACGCCTGAAGGGCGAGCGTAATTATGGCGGCCAGCACTGTGGTGCGTACCTGGAAGACGCGGAACTTCCACGTCGTGAGCGCCAGGATGTGCAGCAGAAGGCTGATGATTATCAATACAAGGTATGGCCAGTAGGCGGTGAATGCGATGCCTTCGGCCTTGTCTGTAAAGAAGAGAACCGCAACGAGCGCGGTGGATAATGCAAGATAAAGAGTCTGGATTCTTTGCCACATAGTTATTGTCTTGAATTGAAGCGGGCGAGCACCGCCTGCTCATAGGTTTTCGAAACGGGAATGACCGGGGTGGAGTCGCTCTCGAGCTGCACGCTGTAGCCTTCCTTGCCGCCGGAAAGGACACGCACCTTGCGGATGTTGATGATGTATTTGCGGTGACAACGCACGAGGTCCGAGCCGGCGAAACTGTCCTCAACCGTTTTGAGGCGGCACCGGAGCATGTATTTGCGCATCTCCCCGGTAGTGTCGGTGTACCAGACCTGGATGTAATTGTCGTCGGATTCTATGAAATAGAGGCTGTCCGGGCTGATGGAGAGCTTGAGGGCGCCGCTGTTGTCGAACAGGGTGATGCGCTGCTCGCCGCTCGGCGGGATGGGCACGTCGGAAACGACGTCGCTGTAGCTCATAAGCCTTATGGTATTGTCTTTCTCTTCTATCTGGAAGTATTGTGCGGCTATGATATAAGGTACGCCGAGCGACATGGTGGTATAGCCAAGCGCACCGAGGAAAATGCGCCAGAAGCCGGTCTGTTCAAGGGCAATCAGTCCATATCGCCCCCCCTCTACCGTAAAAAAGGAATAGATGAAGGCGATTACCAGGATTTCCCCGAAGTTCCACAGCACGAACTGGAGCACGGTAAAATTGGAAGCGCCCCGCTGGGTATACAGCACCATCTTGCTGGCGATAACCAGTGCCAATGAGAAAAGGTAGAAGATGACAGTGAAGATGAAAGCCTCGCTGCGGCCGA
>CAMOGR010000032.1 GCA_946614205.1 uncultured Bacteroidales bacterium
CGTCACCGCCGAACAGGTGGTCACCGCCGCGCGCCGCTTCCCCATGATGTCCGACCGCCAGCTGGTCGTGGTCAAGGAGGCACAGATGCTCAAAGGCATCGAGGAAATCTCAGTCTACTGCAACGAGCCTCTCGATTCCACCGTGCTCGTGCTGGTGCTCCACAAGGCCGCGCTCGACAAGCGGAAAGCCCTTTACAAGAGTGTGCAGAAGATCGGGGTCGTACTCGACAGCCCGGCCCTGCGCGACTACGAGGTCCCCGGCTGGATTACACGTTTCTACACGGAGAAAGGCCTCCAGATCGCTCCGGAGGCGGCGGGGTTGCTGGCCGAATCCGTAGGCACCGACCTTTCTACCATTGCGGTCGAAACGGACAAGCTCCTCAAGAACCTTCCTGAAGGGACTCGCAATGTAACTGTAGCAGACATTGAGAAGAACGTTGGTATCTCCCGCCAGTTCAGCATCTTCGAGCTCACTAAAGAATTGTCTTTCCGCAATGCGTCCAAGGCTCTTGCCATAGCAGCTCACCTGGGCAGTTCCGCGCGTTTCAACATGCCGCAGGCGGTCAGCGCCCTGTTCATGCATTTCAACCGCATCCTCAAGTACGGAGCCCTGCTTTCCCGCGGAGGCTACCCCTCCGAGGCAGACAAGGGAAGCGCCCTTGCAGGGGTCAATCCCTATTTCTACCGCGAATACGACACTGCAGTGCGGAACTATCCCCTGCCCAAGGCCATGGCCGTGGTCTCCCTCCTCTGCCAGTACGACTACCTGGGCAAGGGAGGAGACGGCGGCGCCGCCACTCCTGCCGAACTGATTGTCGAACTAACAGCCAGAATTCTCAACACCTGACGCCCATGAAACGTCGCGACTTCATACGCACCTCAGCAGCACTTGCAGCAGCCGGTTCCGCCGGACTGCTCACTGCCGGCAACGTCTTTGCCGCCGACGACCCCGAATCTTCAGCTTTATCCCGGAGCAATCCGGATAAGGCTCCGGAAACTCCTGACGGCAAACTCATCATTTCCGCACCGGTACTGCAAAATTACGCCCCCGGGTCCATGGGAGTGGCATTTGCCGTGAGCGCCCTTGCCAACGGCTACGTGCTGCTGAGCGAGAATTCCGACATGTCCGGCAGCCGCAAGATAATGTGCGGGGGCTACCGCGTCACAGACATCGACGACGCCATCATACGTGTACGCCTCACCGGCCTCAGCCCGGCGAAACGCTACTACTATCGCATAGGTGCCGACCGCATCAGCTACAAGGGCGGATACCGCATGAAGGTTATCGGCAACGAAGAGGACGAACGGGTATACAGTTTCGTTACCGCAGGAGAACAGGCCGACGCGCATTTCTGCGTCATAAACGACACCCACGTCCGCTGGGAGCCGTTCGGCCGGGCCCTGGACAAGATTGCCGCCCTGTCCCCTTCCTGCGTGATATGGAACGGAGACGCCAGCAACACTGAAGAGACCGTCCAGGACCAGGTGCGGATTTTCTTCCGTCCCGAGGTGACGCGCTCCGACTACGCCAGCTGCACCCCGTACCTGCTGTGTCCGGGCAACCACGACAGCCGCGGAATGGCGAACCGCCATCTGGAAAGGGCATGGATGTTCCGGCAGAGCGAAGAAAGGAGCCCCAGGGACTGGGACCTCGGACGCAATTTCGCCGTACGCATGGGAGAAACGGCCCTGATAGGACTGGATACTGCCGAGGACAAACTGGACACCAATCCCGTCTTCGCGGGTCTGTTCAACAGCGGCGTTTACCGGCAGGCGCAGACCGAGTGGCTGCGTGACGCCCTGCAGCGGCCTGAAATAGCGTCCGCTCCATTCCTGGTTGCATTCTGCCACATCCCGCTATACGACGACATCCCCTTCCACAACCCCGGTGACGTCGCCCCGGCCGACAGCGACCCGGCATACACGACCGACTATGCCATGTGGCAGCGCACCTGCGGGAAAATGTGGGGGCCGTTGCTCAGCGACGCCGGTTGCAGGCTCGTCATTTCCGCCCATCAGCACCGCTACCGCCGCATGACCGTTCCCGGTCAGAGCTGGATTCAGCTTGTAGGCGGAGGTCCGGAGATGGGAGTATTCTACAAAGGAGACAGTCAGGTGCACGACTCAGGCAAATTCCCGACGATTATAGAAGGCAAAGTCAGCGGAGGCAAACTGCAAATCACCGTACACAATCTGCTGACCGGAAAAGTCCAGGATACGTTCCAGGTCGAGCCCAGATAGGGGTGCCATTTTAGCACCGTATTGTGGAGCTGGCGGGAGTCGAACCCGCGTCCAAACAAAGCACCGAAAAGCTTTCTACACGCTTATTCTTCCTTTGGTTGTCGGCGGCGGAATGAGGGAAGACGCCCTTGTCCGCAGCTTATCCTCTGAATCTTGACGGGGCTCAGAGGCGTCGGCCCCGCGCATCCGCTTTGAATGATACCCCTTGATCCGGACTGAAGCGGCGTAAAGCCGGAGGGATATACGTCAGTGCCGCAGCCTTGGCGGCTCTGATTAATGCCAGAGCTCTGAGAGATTAGCAAGCGTATGAATAGTTGTAGTTGCCTACTAATTGTTTGACAGTTGGGATTAACGGGCCAGCTGCCTACGCCCGGCGTGCTTACCTTCCGCCGTCAATGCTGTCAAAACCAGAACAGCCCCGGAAGTGGATGCAAAAATAGAAAAAAAATATTATTTTTACGCCATATAAGATTCAAAACCTACAACCTATGTTCGGATACAGACCTGACGGGAAGAAAGTCAAGGACATCGACCCCATCCAGAGGATTATTCCTCACATTATGACCCACAGGCATGATTCTCAGAACCTTACAAGCTACGATTGCCCCTGCGAGCCGTTCGACTCCTTCATGAAAAACGAGAGCGCAGGCGGCCAGGCATACAATTACATGCATATAATAATCGCCGGTCTCGTACGCACCATCGCAAGGTTTCCCCGCATCAACCGCTTCATAATGAACGGACGCATTTACAAGCACAACGCCATAGAGGTATCATTTGTAGTAAAGAAAAACCTCAGCGAAACCGCTTCCGATTCGCTTGTCAAACTGCAGTTCACGGGCCTTGAGACAATCGCCGAGGTACGCGACCGGGTAAATGAAGCCATACGCGAGAACAATCACATGGACGCAAACAACGGCACCGACAAACTCGCCCGTATCCTGACCTTCACGCCCAACATGATAATCAAGTTCCTGGTTGGAACCATCAAGTTCCTGGACAGGCACAGCATGCTGCCCTCTTTCATCATCAAGCTGAGCCCTTTCCACACATCGGCATTCATCACCAATCTCAAGTCCATCAAGGGTCCTTCCATCTACCACCATCTGTACGACTTCGGCACTACGGGGATGTTCTTCTCCATGGGAAAGGAAGCGCTCGTGCCTGTGGTTTCCGGCGACCGCATTGAGGTCGGCAAGCGCATGCCCCTTCAGATAGTTACCGACGAGCGTTTCTGCGACGGTTTCTATTTCGTAAACGCAATGCGTTATCTTACAAGCCTTTACAAATATCCGGAAAAACTTAACGAACCCCTCTCCGCACTCGCCGA
>CAMOGR010000033.1 GCA_946614205.1 uncultured Bacteroidales bacterium
CCCCCGACGACATCTACGTCTCCCAGCAGCAGATAAAGTTCAACGCCCTCAAGCCCGGAGACACCGTTACCGGCGAAATCCGTCCTCCCCGCGAGGGAGACAAATACTTCCCGCTCGTAAGGATCAAGTACGTCAACGGCCGCAGCCCGGAATTCATCCGCGACCGCGTTCCCTTCGACTTCCTCACTCCCCTCTTCCCCGACGAGAAGTTCAATCTCCTCGGCCACGGCCATGCAACCGACCCGAGCTGCCGCATCGTGGACATGTTCTCCCCCATCGGCAAGGGCCAGAGAGGTCTCATCGTAGCCCAGCCCAAGACCGGCAAGACAATGCTGCTCAAGAGCATAGCCAACGCCATCGCAGACAATCACCCCGAGGTTTACGAAATAGTCCTCCTCATCGACGAGCGCCCCGAGGAGGTCACCGACATGCAGCGCAGCGTCAAGGCCGAGGTCGTAGCCTCCACCTTCGACGAGCCCGCAGAGCATCACGTCAAGGTGGCCAACATGGTGCTTGAAAAGGCGCGCAGGCTGGTGGAATGCGGTCACGACGTGGTGATCCTGCTCGATTCCATCACCCGCCTCGCCCGTGCCTACAACACCGTACAGCCAGCATCGGGCAAGGTTCTCACCGGCGGCGTGGACGCCAACGCCCTCCAGAAGCCCAAGCGCTTCTTCGGCGCTGCCCGCAACATCGAAGGAGGCGGCTCGCTCACCATCCTCGCCACCGCTCTCACCGAGACCGGTTCCAAGATGGACGACGTGATTTTCGAGGAATTCAAGGGTACCGGCAACATGGAGCTCCAGCTCGACCGCAACCTCTCCAACCGCCGTATCTTCCCTTCCGTCAACGTGATTCTTTCAGGAACCCGCCGCGACGACCTGCTTCTCGACCGTTCCAGCGCCAACCGCATCTGGATTCTCCGCAAGCTGCTTGCCGACATGAACCCCATAGAGGCCATGAACTTCATGCTCCAGCTGATGGACGAATTCAAGACGAATGTCGACCTGCTGGACAACATGAGCAAGGTCTCTGCCAGGGATATACGATAACTCTTGTATATAGCATCAAAAAAGCGGCCCGCGGGCCGCTTTTTTTTATTTGGTTCCGAAGATTCTGTCTCCGGCATCGCCGAGACCGGGAACGATATAGGCGTCGGCATTGAGATGTTCGTCAATCGATGCGACATATATATCAACATCGGGATGCTCCGCCTGAACCTTGGCGATACCTTCGGGGGCTGCCACGAGGCACATAAGCCGGATATTGGTACAGCCGCGTTCCTTCAGCATTGCAAGGGCGTCGCATGAACTGCCGCCGGTGGCGAGCATGGGATCGGTAACGATTACCAGGCGCTGCTGTATATCTTCGGGAAGCTTGCAGTAATAAACGACAGGCTTGTGCGTCACTTCGTTACGGTACAGGCCGATATGTCCCACCTTGGCTACGGGGACCAGGTCCAGCAGGCCGTCGACCATGCCCATGCCGGCTCGCAGTATGGGAACGATGGCCAGTTTGCGGCCCGATACGGTCTTGGCCGTCATCTTGCATATTGGGGTTTCGATTTCTTTGTCGGCAAGGGGAAGATCGCGGGTGATTTCGTATCCCATCAGAAGGGATATCTCCTTGAGGAGCTGACGGAAATCCTTGGAACCGGTTTCTTTTTCGCGCATGATGGTCAGCTTGTGCTGAATCATTGGATGGTCAATCAGATGTACTTCGCTCATATCTTATGTGATTTATGCAAAAGTAAGTATTTTTTTGCTAATTTTGCGGGCATGCTCAAGATATATTGCAAGAACACCGGCACCTCCCTGGAATTTCAGGAAGGAGTCACGCTCTCCGAAGTCCTTACCCACTTCCAGTTCGACCGCCCCTACGACATCCTCTGCGCCAAGGTGAACAATGTTGCCCAAGGTCTCAAGTACCGGGCCTTCAACAGCCGCGACGTCGAATTCCTCGACTACCGCTCCTACACCGGCCGCAGCGCCTACTGCCGTTCACTGTGCTTTTTGCTGAGCAAGGCCGCACGGGACGTCTTCCCGGACTGCAAGATAAAGATGCGCCGTCCCATCTCCAAGGGCTATTTCTGCGAACTGTTCAAAGGCTCGCCCGTCACCAGCGAGGACGTGGAACGCATAACGGAAAGGATGAAGGAGATCGTGGCCGGCAACGCCCCCTTCAAGCGGGTCGAGGTCCGCAACGAGGAGGCCATACGCATATTCTCCTCCCTGGGTTACGACGACAAGGTCAAGCTCCTGGAAACCAGCGGTCAGCCATATATTAGATACCACACCCTGGAGGGCACGCCGGACTACTACTACGATGCCCTCGTCCCCTCGGCGGGCTTCCTTAAGGTCTGGGACCTCTCGCTCTACGAGCACGGAATGCTGCTGCGGGTTCCCGACCGTCACGCACCGGAGAAACTCGCCGTCCTCGAGCCCCAGCCCAAGACTTTCGAGGTCTTCCGCGAGAGCATGCACTGGAACGCTATCATGAATCTGGACAACGTGGGCGACGTGAACCATGCATGCCAGAAGGGTCACGCCGGCGAACTGATTCAGGTTGCGGAAGCCCTGCAGGAAAAGAAAATAGTCAAGATCGCCGAGGAAATCGAGCAGCGCTACCGCCATGGAGCCCTTCGCATCGTGCTCATCACCGGTCCCAGTTCGAGCGGCAAGACCACCGTCACCAAGCGTCTCAGCACACAGCTGATGGCCTGCGGCCTGCGGCCGG
>CAMOGR010000034.1 GCA_946614205.1 uncultured Bacteroidales bacterium
GATACGCTGGCCGTGTTGCCGCAGTACCGCAGGCACGGCATCGGCAGGGCGCTTCTTGAAGACGGAATCCGCAAGGGACAATCCCTGGGCTATGGCAGGATAACACTGGTTGCGGACCATGACATGCCGCACCTGATAAAGCTCTACGAAGAGATTGGCTTCAGGAAGGAGGAAATCCGCCATGCCTTCGGCGTGGATTTCCAGCGGATGGTCTATCAACCCTGAACGCACTTTTTAGAATCCTTTAACACTTTTTAACAAAATCGGTTTGGCGGTCTCAAAAGAGGCCGCTATCTTTGCTCTTGGTTTTGTAAACAACTGATTATTAAATAATTAAATATGATAATTATGAAAAAGCCAGCTATTATTGATCAAGAAATTGAATTCACTGTTTTTTCTCACGCAATGATTACTCCACCCATGGAAGTAGAGGACTACACTCCAGATGATCCGGCCGAGTTGATATATGCTTCAGCAATGGATTTTATTACCGAAGGCAGAACTGAGCAAGGAAGGAAATGCTTCGGGACATCATTATCCAAGTTGTCTGCTTCTACGTGGGGCTGAACCTGCTCCGCTTTGAACTCCACGACAGCACGATGTGGAAGCTCTGGATTTTTACCCAAGTGCTTATCACCATCATTCCCGGATCCGGCAGATGTAGTTTTCTACGAGGTGGCATTGTCAAAGGCAGACTCCTTTCTTTATTGAATTTCCAAAATCTGCTTGCAGGCAGACAGTTCTTGGGACATGGAGTCTTCTATCTGCCGCAAGGAGGCCCGTACGTTCTGCATTCTGGAATAGAACACATTGAACTCGGTGAGTTCATGGAGATAGCGGACATAGTCGCGCTCCGTAGCTTCCAGGTCGCCGTAGAAGCGGGCGTAGACGTTATCCGCTACAACGCGCTTCTGGTCAATGACCTGGGAGGAGACTGCCGCATGCTGACGGGCATAGGAGTAAAACTGGTCGATATGTCCGATAAGTTCCACATTGCCGATGGTGCTTAGGATTTCGGCTTTATAGGCATCCGCGCCGTTGTCGATATCGGCCTGGACATACTCGGACAGGGAGAGATTCAGGAATGCTGACACCAAATCATCACTTACGCGGTCGAGCGTATCGGCCAAAATGGCCAGGTGCAGGCACATGGATGTAGAGTCGATGGCGTCATACAGGTCCTGATACGCATGAAGTTCCTCGTAGGTCCGGTCCATATTTTCGACTATCTGCTGGGTGAGAAGACGGGCATTCTTCGCCCTTTTTGACGAACTCACCAGGCTGTCAATGCCGAAAGTAAGAAAAATACCCAATGCCGTTGCCAGGAATCCGGCAAGGAAGGTTGCTATCCAGTTTCTTTTTTCTGCGTTCATATCCCCATTATTTCAATACAAATATAGTTATTTTCCCCCGTACATTGCGTAACGGCAGGCTGGCAGTTCGTCAATAGTTGACACCGGAAATAATCGCCGATGCCTTTTTTGTACCAGACCTGCAGAAAAATATGGCGGATGTCTTGCAATATATGTATATTTGTAAAACTATATCAGGCAGGCATCATGAGTGATTATCAGCAAATCAAGCTTGAAGATTGCATCCGGAGCGGAGAGGGCGGAACCGCCGTCTCATATATCCATGAAACGCTCAGTATGCCGGTGGAATATAAAGTATGAAACGTATTATTGACTTTTTTATCCCTTTTCTTGTGTTGGCCGGCTGCTGCTCATCTCCCATAGAAAGAACCCTTGCTTTTGAAGGCATAGAAAATGCCCGGGAGCTTGGCGGCCTGGTGATGCAGGACGGCCGGACTGTCCGCGCCGGCAAACTGGTTCGTTCCGCAGAACTCTCCAAGGCCACCGATGCCGATGTCGCCCTTCTGAAAAGCCGTTTCGCCCTCAGCGATATCTTTGATTTCCGCTTCGAAGAGGAACGCGGCAAGGCCATGGACCGGGAAATCGTGGGCGTGAGGAACACATGGCTCTCCACGCTTCCGCAGGCGTTTGTTGCCGCTTTTGCGTCAGGCCGCGCCGACACTACGGTTGTGCAGTCCGAGAATCTGCTGGAAACCCTGTCGTCCTATGCTTTCAACCCCAAGGCCCAGGAGATGGCTCGGAATCTTTATCCGGCCATTGTCCTGGATACCTTGTCGCAGAAACGCTATGGGGAATTCCTCCGTGGCGTGCTGTCCTCTGAAGGCGGGGTGCTTTGGCACTGCTCCCAGGGGAAGGACCGCTGCGGATTGGGCTCCGCTTTTGTGCTTGCGGCGCTTGGCGCCAGCCGGGAGACCATCGTGGAGGACTTTGCACTGTCCAATGTCTCCTACGATGCCGCTGTAGATGCCCTGTCGGCCAAAATTGTCGAGAAAGGCGGTGGTGAGGCGGAACTGTCCTTCATTCGCTCCATGATCGGTGTGAACGTGGAGAACTTTGAGAATACGCTGGATCTGATCGATGCCCGTTACGGCTCCCTCCAGGCCTATCTGGAACAGGCCCTTGGCTTCACCGCAGAAGAGCAGGAAAGGATGAAGCGGAAGTATTTGCGTTAGAAGGACTGCGCTGCTCGGAAACGGTGTGCGTCATTTCACCTCGGTAAGCTCACCGGTAGCCGATTCGATGATGAAACCGCGCACGGTGACATCCGCAGGAATCAGCGGATGGTTTACGATGGCGCAGACAGTATTCCGGACGGATTCTTCCGTGTCGTGGAAGCCTTCCAGCCAATCATTCAGGTCTACATCGGAGCGCTCCAGCTCTGATGCCGGGATGCCCCGTTCAAGCATTTCTTCCTTGAAATGCCCGAAGCTCATGTGGCACGCGCCGCAGGTGGTATGCGCCACGACCATGATTTCATTGACGCCAAGCTCGTATACGGCCACGATGAGGCTGCGCATGGCGGAGTCCCACGGCGTAGGAATTACGGCCCCCGCGTTTTTGATAATCTTGGCGTCGCCGTTTTTCAGGCCCAGAGCGTCCTGCAGGAGGACGGAGAGGCGAGTGTCCATGCAACTCAGAACGGCAAGTTTCTTGTCCGGATACTTGTCTGTAACATGCTTCTCAAAGCTTTTGGAAGCCACATATTCGCGGTTGAACGCGAGAACCTGGTCGATGTTGCTCATAATTCTGTCTGATTATACATGCCCTTTCCTGATTGGGGGCAAAGGGTTCGTAAAGTTACAAAAAATAGCTAACTTCGCGTCCTAAACCGCGCATAGGCATGAAGAAAGATCTGATGAGGTTCGAACACACGCACCGTCCGGGCTTTTGGCTCGGTTTTATCGACTTCTTTACGGCGGGGCTTTTCTTCCTGTTTTACATGCCGCTGGGCGGCCTGCAGGACGAACTTGACAATGTCCTTGGCCGACGGACGCAGAGGTATTGGCAGGTGTACCTGCTTGGGATTCCGACGGCGTTCATCTATCCTCTCATCTGGATGTCGCGGATTGCCGGGGAACTGAAGGACAAGGCAGTCGATATGGGCATAGAAGGCCCCTATACCTCATGGTGGCACATGTTCGGCTGGAACATCTTCGGACTTCCGCTCATGGGGCCCGCCATAGCCACATGGCGGTTTTTCGACACCCTGGGCAAAATCGAAGACAAGCTTAACGAAATGCAATAGGCCATGGATCATCTTCCTTTATCCGACATACCCATGCTGGTGTCGAGCATCAACTTCCTCCTCAGGGACGAAGAGTTCGACAACCTGGACCAGATTTGCTACTGCTTCGGCATCGGGAGGGACGAGATGGACCGCATCCTCGCAAGTGAGGGTTATGCTTACAGGGAAGACCTTAACTGCGTGAAATGAGCGCCATCGACAGAAATATCATCGAGCTGGCCTATGCTTTTTTCCATCAGAAAGCGAAGGTTTACAGGTATTCGTCATCGGAGCGTGAGAAGGACCATATAGAGGATGTAATTACCTCATACATAAACACCATGTCGCCGCTTCTCTATGCCTTGCTGTCAGATGGCAATGATGCCTATCTCAAGGAACACTGCACTTTCGGGGAACAGCTTGAAGATGCCATTGCCAAGATGGAGCGCTTGCTGGATGAGAGCGGAGAATGAGCGCCGGATCGACAGGAACTTGGCGATATGCCGGAATATAAGTATCTTCGTGCCGATATAACAATATGACGGATTTTGCAGCTATCGATTTCGAGACGGCCAACGAGCAACCGTGCAGCGTATGCAGCGTGGGCGTAGTGATTGTCCGGGGCGGGGAAGTGGTGGACACGTTCTACAGCCTGATTCACCCTGAGCCGGAGTACTACCAGTGGTTCTGCCAGCGGGTTCACGGGCTGTCTGCGGAAGATACGGAGGACGCGCCGGTGTTTCCTGATGTCTGGGCCAGGATTGCACCCAGGATTGAGGGCCTGCCGCTGGTGGCCCACAATGCCCGGTTCGACGAAGGCTGCCTAAAAGCCGTGTTCCGGGTGTATCAGATGGACTATCCGGATTATGTGTTTTACGATACGCTGGCGGCATCCCGCCGGCACTATGGACACCGGCTTCCCAATCATCAGCTGCAGACTGTGGCGGCCGCTTGCGGGTATGACCTGACGCGGCATCACCATGCGCTGGCCGATGCCGAAGCGTGTGCGGCGATAGCGGTCAAACTGCTGCCTTAGCCTTTTCCTCGTCATACTGACGGTCCCATTCGCGGTAGTATTCAAGCCTGGGGTCTTCGAAGAGGGACATCTGGACGGCCGATTCGTGAGTCAGTTTGCTCACGCCGAGGCCTACCTGCCGTATGGGGGTAGTGCCGTCCCAGACTTCCCCCAGCATCCTTCGGGCCTCGTTCAGGATAATGGCCGTTACGTCCGTGGGCTGGTCCAGCGAGGTCTGTTTCTGCGCCACGGAAAAGTCATTGTACTTTATGAACATCGATACCGTTGACGCCCGGAAGTCATGCCGGCGGATTCGGTGCGCCACGATGCAGGCCACGTTGAAAAGCGCCCTGTCGATGTCTTTCGGGTCCGTGTAATCGCGGGAGAAGGTGCGTTCGGCGCTGACGCTCTTGGCCTCGGCGCGCTCGGTTTCCACGGGCGAATCGTCCCGGCCGTTGGCGTTTTCGTGCAGCTGCAGGGCGAACTTCCGGCCTACCAGCCTGGAGAGAGCCCCGATGTCGAGGCTGGCCAGCTGGCCTATCGTCTTGATTCCGTATGCGATAAGGCGCTCCTCGGTTTTCTTGCCCACCCAGAGGAGGTCGCGTACGCCCAGCGGCCACATCTTCTCCTTGACTTCGCTTTCCCACAACGTGTGTACCTTGTCCGGCTTCTCGAAGTCCGAGGCCATCTTCGCAAGGAGTTTGTTGGAGCCGATGCCCACGTTGACTGTGAATCCGAGCGTGTCCCGCACCTGATTCTTCAGCCGGGTTGCCACGCTGACGGCATCTTCAGGCGTGCAGCGGAGGCTCATGTCGATAAAGCACTCGTCTATGCTGAACTGCTGCAGCACAGGGGAATAGCTCCGGCAGATGGAGATAAAGCCTTCCGAACACTGTTTGTACCAGGCCCAGTCGCCACCCACGATGACAAGCTGAGGGCAGGTGCGAAGCGCCATGGACACCGGCTGTGCGGTCTTGATTCCGAGCTTCTTCGCCGGGATGGATGCGGCCGTGATGATGCTGCGACGGTCATTCGGGTCGCCGGATACCACGGACGGTATCAGACGTAAGTCCGGCTTGCCTTCTTTCACAAACTTGACTGCGGTCCAGGAAAGGAACGCGGAATTCACGTCGATATGAAAGATGATGCGGTGCATGGCTGAAGGTCACGATTCCACCGGACGGTTTCACAGTCCGAGCTGGGAAAGGAAATGGCTGAAAACGGCCGGCTTGCAGATAATCGGAAACACCAGGCCGTACACGGCTCCCCAGAAGTGGGCGGTGTGGCCTATGTTGTCCATGTTGCGCCTGGCCATGTACCAGCAGTACAGGAGGTATGCCGGTGCGAAGATATAACCTGGTATCGGAATGGGAATCATGAAGATGTAGATGCCCATCTTGGGCTCGAACAGTATGCTGGCGAACAGTATGGCAGAAACGGCACCCGAGGCGCCGACGGCTCTGTAGCTCCAGTCGTCGCGGTATTTGACCAGGTCTCCGACAGTTGAGACGGCAATGGCTGAAATGTATAGGACCGCATACAGGATCTGACCGGCCGGCGCTCCGAAGGCGGCCGTGAAATACTGCTCCACGACCGGGCCGAAGAAGTACAGGGTGAGCATGTTGAAGAACAGATGCCCCCAGCCTGCGTGTACGACGCCGTAGGAAATCATTCGGTACCACTCCCTGTGGTGCCATACGGAGCTGGCGCTGAACAGGAGCCTGTTTCCGTTCAGCGTGCCGGTGAAGCAGAGTATGCTTACCAGGGAGGTGATGGCTATGAGAATGAGCGTTACCATTGTATTGCCTGTTCAAATCCTTCTGCAGCAGCCCTTGCAGTGCTTCCTGCCGCTCTCGGCCCAAGTGCCGGATGCCATACAAAGATAAGCATTTTTAGTGATATGGACGCCCTGATGCCAGGGGCCCGGTTGGCCGTGTCGGCGAAAATGGTTAGATTTGTGCCATGGAATACCTGTCAAAGCAAAGATACGACGAGATTGCTGCCGAGTTGAACCATCTTGTCAGCGAGGTATACCCCAGGATTAAGGACGACCTGGCGGAGGCCAGCGCCCAAGGGGACAGAAGCGATAATGCCGGCTACCGTGAAGCGCGGCGGATGCAGGCCAGGACCATCAGCCGCATACGTTTCCTTCAGAAGGTCCTGGAGCATTCACGGGTCATAGACCCCGACGTCCTCCCCAAAGACAGGGTAAGCCTTCTGAGCCGGGTCGAATTCACGAACCTTTCGACGAATGCCCGCATGACTTTCGAGATAGTCAGCCCTCACGAGATGGACCTTGAGGCCGGCAAGATTTCGCTTAAATCCCCGATAGGTGCCGCCTTGATGGGCAAGAAAGTCGGCGAAATCGCAGAGGCCAGTGTCCCTTCCGGCACACTGCGCCTGAGAATCGAGAGCATTACGTCCGCCTGAGCCCCCTGAATCCTCTTCTTTGTCAGCGTATTACTTTCCCGAATGGGAATATCGAGCCTATGGCCATCTTGAAATGCTGCAGGCCCCACGGTATGCCTGCGATTGTGATGCAGAACAGCAGGCCGGATACCAGATGCAGGATGGCAATCTCCCACCAGCCGAGGAGAATCCAGATGAGGTTCATCACCACCGATAAGCAGCCCGGCTCGTTGGGGCCGTCCACCAGTTCGTGACCGAAAGGCCACAGGGCGTAGGTACCCAGCTTGAAGAGCTGCGTGCCGAAAGGTATGCCGATGATGGTGATGCACATCAGCAGGCCGACGATGTAGTAAATGGCGGCGATGAGGATGCCGCCGAGTATAAGCCAGAGTAAGTTGCCGAGGAATCGCATACGTTTTGGATTGCAAATATAAACTTGGATTACGGCTT
>CAMOGR010000035.1 GCA_946614205.1 uncultured Bacteroidales bacterium
CCGACGAGGTCCTTGTGTCCAAGGAGGCCCGGAAGCGTCTCGGAGTCAAGGTCGCATTCCTCGGAGAAGAGAAATTCGATGTCGCATTTGCAATACGCAAAGGAGACACGGCCCTGCAGGAATCATTCAATGCTTTCCTTGCCCAGGCACCGCTGGACGATATAATTGCCTACTGGCTTGAAGGCGGGCCGGCCGTTCCCGAGCCCGTCGAAAAGGCCCCAGAAGAGGGAACCGCCCCTATACGCTATGTCCTCGGAATGAATATGGAACCTGTGAGCTATTTGGGCGAAGGCGGCAAGTGGATGGGTATAGAACCGGACTTGCTGCGCCGCTATGCGATTTCGGTAGGTCGTCCTTATACTTTTGATTTCCAAGACCTTGGCACTGGCGTTATCGCCTTGCAGACCGGTCAGGCCGACCTCTTGGCCACATCCCTTTTCGTGACCGAGGAGCGCAAGACATTCGTCGATTTCACCAATCCTTACTATGCGTGCCGTCCCGCGTACTTCGTCAAAGACAACGGCTCCGGCGGCGGTATCGGCATGGTCGACCGTCTCAAGATGAGCCTCGTTAAGGAACAGCGCTGGAAACTCATTGCCGGGGGTCTGCTTGAAACTGTCAAGATTACCCTTCTTTCCATTCTGCTAGGAACTGTCCTCGGAATCGGGGTGTGCGCAGCCAAGCGCAGCCGCCGCAAATGGGTGCGCACAGCCGCAGACCTTTACAGCGGCTTCATCCAGGGTACGCCCCAGCTGGTTCTGCTGCTCATCATGTTCTACGTGATATTTGCAAATTCCGGCATCAGTGCGTCCCTGGTTGCGATTTTCACTTTCGCCCTCTGCTTCGCCTCGTCGAGTGGCGGCATCTTCAACACCGCCATATCTTCGGTGCCCCGCGGGCAGACCGAGGCGGGTCTTTCCCTCGGCTTCACGCCGCTCAAGACATTTACCGGGATAGTTTTCCCGCAGGCGCTCAAAAAGGGCCTGCCCCTGTATACCGGCGAGTGCGTATCCCTGCTCAAGGGTACGTCAATCGTAGGATTCATCGCTATCCAGGACCTTACGAGGGCCAGCGACCTCATCCGCAGCCGCACCTTCGACGCCCTGGTGCCGCTGCTTATCGTGACCGTGATTTATTTCCTTCTCGCCTGGATTATCAGGCGGCTTTTGAACCTTTTCCTTGTCAAGAAGTAATATGATTAGCATCAAGCACTTAAGCAAGACTTTCCACAATCCTGACGGATCTGCCGTAACGGTCCTCAAGGATGTCAACTGCGAAATAGGGAAGGGAGAGGTCATCAGCATCATCGGCCCTTCCGGCACCGGCAAGAGTACGCTCCTGCGCGCGCTCAACATGCTGGAACCTCCCACCGGCGGCGAAATCTGGTTTGACGGACAGAACATTCTGGCAAAGGGTTACCCTCTGGACAAGATGCGCCGCAAGATGGGCATGGTTTTCCAGGGGTTCAATCTCTTCGAGCACATGACGGTGCTGGAAAACATCACGTATGCGCCGATTAAGCTTCTGCACAAAACGGAAGACGAGGCGCGCACGGAGGCTTTGGAGCTCCTGCGCAAGGTGGGCATGTCCCAGAAGGCCGACGTGTACCCTTCGTCCCTTTCCGGCGGCCAGAAACAGCGTGTGGCCATAGCCCGCTCGCTTGCGATGCACCCCGACGTAATATTGTTCGACGAGCCCACTTCGGCTCTCGACCCCACCATGGTAGGGGAGGTGCTCAGCGTGATTCGCCAGCTTGCCAAGGAAGGACTTACCATGCTCATTGTCACCCACGAGATGCGTTTCGCGCGTGACGTGAGCACCCGCATATTCTTCATGAACGAGGGCATAATTTACGAAGACGGCACTCCGGAACAGATTTTCGAACATCCCGTCAGGAGTGCGACCAAGGCATTCGTAAACCGCATCCACAAGCTGGTCTACGAGCTCGCCGGAGACGACTTCGACTTCCTGGCCATGTACTCCGAGATGGCTGCTTTCTGTATCAAGTACAATATTGCCCAGAAAGCTGAAACTGCAGAGTCCGTTACCAGGGAAATGCTCTCCGGGCCGATGGCGGCCTTCCGCCCGCTCACCTTCAGGCTCACCCACACGGAGCTTTCAGGCGATACCGCCCTTGATTTCATGGTGGAAGGCCTCTCAGAGTCTCCTCTCAAGGCCGACGGTTCCATGGACGGAATAAGGGCCAGGGTCAAGGCCGTAGTCGAAGAACCAACTGTCCGCGGATTCAGGGTCAAACTTCTGATTTAGAAAAATATCCGGCTGCTTTTCAGCCGTCAGCTGGCGGGCTGGTCACCCGTGGTGTACCCCTCGCGGAGACGCCGCTCGATGGCTTCTGCCAGCAGGATCGGGTCGGGTGCAGCTGCGGCGGGGGAGACCTGCGCCCTGCCGAATCCGTATTCTTCCCAGGCCATTCCGGAAGCTTCCACAATGGTACGGAGACTCACTCCGTTGTCTTCCAGGTAGTCGTGGCAATAAGGCCCCGACACCCTGCAGACGGCGAGCAGGTAGTGCAGGGGAGTCACCGTGGAGCTGCCGCATCGGCGGGCCTCCAGGGCGGAATGTTCCAGGAAACTCCGGGCGCTGTCGCACAGCAGTATGCTGTCCCTTTCTTCCCATGGTATGGCGTCGGATACGAACAGCGCGTCGTCCAGGCTCGCCTTGAAAGCGTCGCCTGAAATGCCCGCATCGAGGAGTATGCCGTCCAGGCATCCGAGGCGCAGGGCGCCAAGCATTATATGGTCGGGACAGATGTTGTGCCAGCCGGTGCGTACGGCTTCGTCGCGGCTGAATTCCAGAACCTTGATAAAATCGTCGGAAAAGCGCATTTCCATACCGCAAATATGGCAAAAAATCCCAAATAATTTACTATCTTTGTACGTTTATAACCATCAAAAAGTTTATGGATAGTGAAGAAATCGTGCACGGCTATATAGAGCCGGTAGAAATCGACCACGAAATGCGCACGGCCTACATCGATTATTCGATGTCCGTAATAGTTTCCAGGGCCCTCCCCGATGTGCGGGACGGCCTCAAGCCGGTACAGCGCCGCGTACTCTTCGGCATGGACGGCCTCGGCCTGAGCTTCAGCGGCCAGACCAAGAAGTCCGCCCGTATCGTCGGCGAGGTGCTCGGTAAGTACCATCCCCACGGAGACAGCAGCGTCTACGACGCGATGGCCCGTCTGGCACAGCCGTGGAACCAGCGTTACCCGCTCGTATGGGGTCAGGGCAACTTCGGCTCCATGGACGGTGACCCGGTCGCGGCCATGCGATACACCGAGGCCAAGCTCGCCAAGATGACGGAAGACATCCTGGCCGACCTGGACAAGGACACCGTGGACATGACTCTCAACTTCGACGACTCCCTCCAGGAGCCTACGGTCCTCCCCACCAAGCTTCCGCTTCTTCTGCTCAACGGTTCCAGCGGCATCGCCGTGGGTATGGCCACCAACATGGCTCCCCATAATCTCGGCGAGGTGTGCGACGCAATCTGCGCCTACATCGACAACCCCGACATCACCACCGACGAGCTGATGGAGTATGTCAAGGGTCCCGATTTCCCTACAGGAGGCATCATCATGGGCCGCCAGGGGATAGTGGACGCCTACAACACCGGCCGCGGCCGTGTGGTTGTCCGGGCCCGTACGGAGATTGAAGTGGCCGACAACGGCCGCGAGACCATAGTCGTCACCGAGATTCCCTACATGGTCAACAAGCGCGACATGATTGCCCACATCGGCGAGCTTGTCCGCGACAAGAAGATAGAAGGCATAGCCGACCTGCTGGAGCTCACCAGCCGCGAGGGCATCCGCATCGAGATACCCCTCAAGATGGGCGCCAATTCCAACGTCGTCCTGAACACCCTGTTCAAGAACACTGCGCTGCAGAGCAGCTTCGCCATCAACAACGTCGCCCTCGTAAAGGGCCGCCCGCGCACTCTCACCCTCAAGGAGATGATAGCCAACTTCGTGGAATTCAGGCACGAAGTCGTAGTGCGCCGCACCCGTTTCGAGCTCGACAAGGCACTCAAGCGGGCCCACATCCTGGAAGGTCTTCTTAAGGCCATCGACGTCATCGACGAGGTGATTGCCATAATCCGCCGTTCCAAGAGCGTCGACGACGCCAAGGCCGGACTCATGGCCGCATTCGCCTTCACGGAGATTCAGGCGGCCGCCATCGTGGAAATGCGCCTCCGTCAGCTCACCGGACTCGAAAAGGACCGCCTGCAGGCTGAATACGACGAGCTCGAGAAGTTCATCGCCCGCTGCCGTGAGATTCTCGCCAGCGAGACTGAGCAGCTTGCCATCGTCAAGCAGGAATCCGCCGAGATGAAGGCCAAGTACGGCGATCCCCGCCGCACCGAGATTACCCTCAGCGCCGACGAGTTCAACCCCGAAGACTTCTATCCCGACGAGGACGTGGTGATTACCATCTCCCACATGGGATACATAAAGCGCACTCCGCTCACCGAGTTCCGCACCCAGAGCCGCGGCGGCGTGGGCAAGAAGGCCAGCGCCACCCGTGACGAGGACTTCATAGAGCACATCTTCGTCGCCAACATGCATTCCGTCATGCTCTTCTTCACCGACC
>CAMOGR010000036.1 GCA_946614205.1 uncultured Bacteroidales bacterium
GGCCTGCGGTGGCCTGTCTGATGATGTCTTTCTTGACGGAGCTGTCGTAGAAGCCGCGCTTGTCCTGGTTGACGCCTACTGCCACTACGACCTTGTCGAACATGCTCAGGGCACGCCTGAGAATGTTGAGATGCCCGGCGGTGAACGGGTCGAACGACCCGGGGAACATTGCTACTCTTGCCATTACGGAACAAATATACTTTTATTTCACATTAATTCCAAAAAACCTATATTTGCACTGTCATGCAGGTAAGAATAGAAGAAAGCTGGCGCGAGGCCCTCGCACCCGAATTTGAAAAGCCGTACTTTCAGCACCTTGTATCGGAACTTCATTCCCAGAAGGCGGCCGGGCAGGTGATATATCCTCCGGGAAGCCAGATTTTCCGTGCTTTCGACCTTTGTCCGCTTCCTGCCGTGAAGGTCGTCATACTCGGGCAGGATCCGTACCACGGCCCCGGTCAGGCGATGGGACTGTCTTTCTCCGTGCCCGACGGAGTGCCCGCGCCTCCTTCGCTTCGCAACATATTCAAGGAAATCGAGGACGACCTGGGTGTCAGAATGTCAGGACGCACCAATCTTGAGCCTTGGGCCAGGCAGGGCGTGCTGCTGCTCAACGCCGTCCTCACGGTAAGGGCCGGCGTTCCCACCTCTCACAGCGGCATAGGCTGGCAGGAATTCACCGACGCCGTAATTCGTTGCATATCTGACAGATGCGAAGGCGTAGTGTTCATGCTGTGGGGTAATTACGCCAAGTCCAAGGCCCCGCTTGTAGACGCCTCGCGCCATACCGTGCTGACGGCTCCCCATCCTTCGCCGCTTGCCCGCGGAGCGTTCTTCGGATGCCGGCACTTCTCGCAGGCCAATGCAATCCTTGCCGCCGAGGGGCGCACTCCCATAGACTGGAGACTGTAGTCTGCAGCCGGCAGCGACATATTGCTATACGGAGCCGGAACTATTCTCCGAAGTCCATCCGGCAGATGAAGTTCTGCATCCCTTCGTGTTTCCCTTCGACTATCCAGGAGTTCTCGGAGGGGCGCACCACTGCGAGTTCGACGGTCTCCCCGGGATGGAGTTCGCGGTTGTAGTTGATGCAGAAGTCCTTTATGCGTCCGCTTGCGGCGGTCTCCAACGGGAGCGCATCGTATGCCCAGACCGGGTAGCGGGCGTTGTTGGCGTGGCCGTTATAGTCTGTATCTGAGTACTTTACTGTGTATTGGACGATGCGCTCAGGCTCGGCTCCGTGGGGCCAGACGACCTTGGGAGCATTGGGCTCCAGGGCCCTTTCGGCGCACTGGGGCTCGGGGGGCAGGATATCGTAGATGCGCTCGACCCTGGCGATGCTGCGCGTGCTTATCTCCATAAGCGCCCATGAGCTGGTTGCACGTGCAAGCACTTCGCCCTCCGTGTCTGTCATCAGGTATTCACGGATGTAGAGGGGACCGCTGACTCCGGCGTGCCAGGTCTGCATGTGTACCTTGGAATACACCCTCGGCAGGCGCTCGTAGTGAACGTGCATGCGGGTGAGTATCCAGGCCATGTCCCTTTTCATCAGTATCCAGTCGGGTGCTCCTACCATGGCGGAACCCTGCACCGCCAGTTCCTGGGCAAGGTCGAAGAAACTTGCAGGACGCAGGTTCCTGTTGAGGTCGAAAAAATAGCATGGGACCGAAAGGTCCTGTTCACACTTGGAAGGAATCATAGCATGTAGCGTTGGTGTTGAGTGACGTTTTTATTACTTCCAGACCGGGAAGCGCCTCGCGGAGGATGTCACTCAGAAGGCCGGCCGTGCATCGCTCGCTCTGGAAATGGCCGAGTTCGGCGAGGAGCATGCCGTCCGACTCGAAATAATCATGGTAGTGGAACTCTCCGCTCACGAAGGCATGGGCGCCGGCCCTGACGGCATCGCGCATCAGGAAGGCCCCCGCGCCGCCGCAGAGAGCGACACGACTGACGGTTTTCCCTGCGGGGGCGGTGTGGCGCAGGCATTCCACTCCGAACAGTTCCTTGAGACGGGCGAGGAATTCGCTGTCCGGCAGCGCCTGGACGAGCGTCCCTATGACGCCAGAACCTCCGTTGCCGTCGGGGCGTGGCTGCAGGGGCTGCAGGTCGTGTACGCCAATGATGGACGCAATCCTGTAGTTGACCCCTCCGGGAGCGTTGTCAAGGCTCGTATGGGCCGAATATATGGCTATTCCCTTTGCAAGCGCCCGTACCGTGCATCGTTGCTGGTATGTTGCGTCGCTTACCTGACGCAGGGGGTGGAACAGCAGCGGATGGTGGGAGACAATCATGTCGCAGCCGCTGCTGACAGCCTCTTCCACGACGGCCTCCGTGACGTCAAGGCATGTGAGCACTTTGCGTACGGAGGCTTCCGGGAAACCGACCTGCAGGCCGGAATTGTCGAAATCGTCCTGCAGGAACAGGGGAGCGGTGCTCTCTATGGCGCGGATTACGTCTGATACTTTCATTACCATACCTTCACCCTGTCCTCGGGCGCCACGTACAGGGCGTCGCCGCTCTGGATGTCAAAGGCCTCGTACCAGCTGTCAATCTGGGGCAGGGCTCCGTTGACGCGAAGGTGCATGGGGGAGTGTACGTCCATCATCACCCTGTAGCGCAGGGCCTCGTCGGAGGCCGTTCCGGCCCAGACGTTGGCGTAGGACAGGAAGAAACGCTGTTCGGGGGTGAAGCCGTTGTCGTCCGGCAGGCGCCCGTGCTTTTCCTGCCACATCTTGAGGGCGTCGAAAGCGACGTTCAGGCCGCCGTGGTCGGCGATGTTCTCGCCCAGGCACAGTCTGCCGTTGGCCTTGAGTTCACCGGGTATCACCCACAGCGAGCTGAAATAGTCCGCCATCTTGTCGCAGGGAACATTGAAACCTTCGCCGTCAGCCTCGGTCCACCAGTCGCCGAGGTTGCCTTCCTTGGAGTACAGGCGGCCCTGGTCGTCGAATCCGTGGGTCATTTCGTGGCCGATTACCACGCCGATCGAACCGTAATTGGCCGCAGCGTCGGAGCGCAGGTCGAACAGAGGCGGCTGCAGGAATCCGGCGGGGAAGCAGATTTCGTTGGTGGTGGGGTTGTAGTATGCGTTGACCATCTGGGCGGGCATCTGCCAGCGTTCCTTGTCAACGGGCTTGTTGTAGCTCTTGCCGTATTCGAGGTTCCAGTAGAATTCGCTTGCGCTGCGTACGTTCTCGTACAGGGACTTCGCAGGGTCAATTACGAGGGCGCTCAGGTCGTCCCATTTGTCGGGATAGCCTACCTTTACTTTATAAGCGGCGAGTTTTTCGAGCGCTATGGCCTTGGTCTGGTCGCACATCCACTCCTGGGCCTTGATTCTCTCTCCGAGAGCCTTCTGCAGGTTGCCTATGAGCTCGAGCATTTCGGCCTTGGCTTCCTTTGAGAAATACCTTTCGACGAACATCTGGCCCACGGCGTCGGACATCAGGCCGTCCACCAGCCCTTCAGCCCTTTTCCAGCGGGGAGTCATCTCCTGGATGCCGTAAACCTTGCGGCTGTATTCGAAATTCTCTCGGATGAAGTCGTCGCTCAGCAGCGAGGAACCGCCCTGGATGATGTTCCACTCGTAGATGGTCTTGAGGTCTTCCAGAGGGAGGGACATCAGCAGCTCGCAGCCTTTTGCCACGGGCTCGGGCTGGCCGAGGTCGACTTCGGAGGTCTTGTCGTAGCGGTAGGTCTTGAGGTATCCCTTCCAGTCGAAGCCGCCGCACAGTGCGACGAGCGAATCCACGCTTACCTTATGGTAGTTGTCTTCAGGGATACGGGTCTGCTCCATGGAGTAGTGGGCCTGGGCCAGTTCGGTTTCAATCTCCCAGATGCGGGCCATCTTGGCGGCCGCCACCTCTTCGGTGTATCCGGTGAGTACGAACAGGTTCTTCATGTGCTCCTTCATGGCCTCGCGCACTGCGACGTTGCGGGGCTCCTGCGAGAAATAATAGTCGCGGTTGCGCAGGGTAAGGCCGCCCTGGCTGATGCATACTATGTTGTTGTCCACGTCTTTCTCGTCTGCCATGACGTACAGCCCGAAGAAGAGATCGTCGTGCTCGCGGGCGCAGTAGTCGAGAAGCTGTTCCCTTGTGGTGAGCGCGTCAAGTTCGGCCAGGTGGGCCTTGAGCGGTGCGGCTCCTTC
>CAMOGR010000037.1 GCA_946614205.1 uncultured Bacteroidales bacterium
TCCTGGCACCTCAGCGAAACTCTCGGCCTGAACGCCGAAAAGACCCGCCGCATCGTTTTCCACGAAATCACCCGGGACGCCATTCTCCACGCCGTGCAGAATCCCCGCACCCTGGACATGGACCTCGTGAATGCCCAGCAGGCGCGCCGCGTGCTCGACCGTCTGGTAGGCTTCGAGCTTTCCCCCATCCTGTGGCGCAAGATCCAGAGGGGCCTCTCGGCCGGCCGCGTGCAGTCGGTGGTGCTCCGTCTCGTAGTCGACCGCGAAAGGGAAATCGGTGCGTTCAACGCCTCGCCGTACTATCGCGTAGAGGCCGAGTTCGACATTGCCGGAACCATCGTCAAGGGCTTGCTGGACAGGCGTTTCGACAGCATCGACGAAGCCCGCGCCTTCCTTCAGGACTGCGAGGGTGCCATCTATACCGTCGCCTCGGTGGAGAGCAAGGAAGGGCTCCGCGTACCGCCGCCCCCGTTCACCACTTCCACCCTGCAGCAGGAGGCCGCCCGCAAGCTCCACCTGCCGGTGAGCACCACGATGCGCATCGCCCAGTCGCTGTACGAAAGGGGTCTGATTACCTACATGCGTACCGACTCCACCAACCTCTCGCAGCTTGCCGTAGGCACTACCAAGGAATACATAATCAACAACTTCGGCCCCGAGCTTTCCCATCCCCGCCAGTATCACACCCACTCCAAGGGAGCCCAGGAGGCACACGAGGCCATACGTCCCACATTCGTAACCAACACGGACATCGACGGCACGCAGCAGGAGAAGAAGCTCTACCAGCTCATCTGGAAGCGCACGGTCGCATCCCAGATGACGGAGGCCAAGGTGCTCAACACCGCCATCCAGGTGGAGATTGACCGCCGCAGCGAGAAATACTCCATGCAGTCTGTCCAGATTCTGTTCGACGGCTTCCTGCGCCTGTACCGCGAAGGTACGGACGACGAGGAGGATACCCTCGACGGCGGGGTCATCATCCCCCGTCTCTCGGTAGGCGAGCAGCTGGAAGCCTCTGCCGTACACGCCGACTGCAAGTACACGCAGGCACCGTTCCGCTACTCAGAGCAGACGCTCATCAAAAAGATGGAGGAGCTCGGCATCGGCCGCCCGTCCACATACGCCCCCACCATCACCACCCTCACGAAGGCCCGCGGCTATCTGGTGAAAGGCGACAAGGACGGCCGCAAGGTGCAGGTGCGCAACCTCCTGCTCAAGGGTGGCCGCATCACCGAATCGTCCAAGACCGAGACGATCGGAGCAGAGAAGGGCAAACTTCTCCCCACCGACGTAGGAATGCTCGTAACAGACTATCTGACAGGCAATTTCTCGGACATCATGGACTACAACTTCACCGCCAACGTGGAGACCGACTTCGACCAGATTGCCAGCGGAGAAAAGCAGTGGAACAAAGTCATATCGGACTTCTACACCCCCTTCCACCACAAGGTGGACGAGGCCATGAACAACCGCCAGTACAGCCACATCGAGAGGGAAATCGGCATCGACCCCTCCGACGGACTCATGATTACCGCACGCCTGGGACAGTTCGGCCCCTACGTGCAGAAAGGCGAGGGCGACGCACATCAGTCAGCCAGCCTGAGCAAGGGCCAGATCATCGAGAACCTCACCCTGGAAGAGGCAATCAAACTCTTCAACCTGCCCCGCACCGTAGGTGAGTATCAGGGAGTTCCGGTCATCGCCACCAAGGGCCGCTTCGGTCCCTACCTCAAGTGGGGCGAGCACAACGTGTCCCTGCCCCGCGGCAAAGACCCCCTCACCGTCAGCCTCGAAGACTGCATTTCCATAATCGAATCCGACGCCGCACGCAAGCAGGCCATCACCGCCCCCATCCACGAGTGGCCCGAGAGCGACATCAGCGTTCTCAACGGCCGCTACGGCCCCTACATCAAGCACGGCGGCAACAATTACAAGATTCCCCGCGGCACCGACGCCCAGACGCTCACCGAGCAGGTCTGCAAAGACATAATCGCCGGCAGCGCCCCCACGTCGTCGTCCAGGCGCTTCTCCAAGAAAAAATAGCCTATGCCCAATTTCAAGCTCGACGAAACCGACCGCAAGATTCTCTATTATCTTGTGAACAATGCCAGGATGCCCTACCAGGAAATAGCCCGGGAGTGCGGCATCTCCGGAGCGGCCGTACACCAGAGAATCAAGAAGCTGGAAGACGGAGGCGTAATAGCCGGCTCCCAAATGATGGTAAAGCCCGCGGCGCTCGGGCTCGACGTGTGTGCCTACATCAGCATTTCGCTCACGGAAGGCAATAAGTACCAGGAAGTTGTAGATGCACTGAAGCACATTCCCGAGATTGTGGAGTGCCACTTCGTGACCGGCCGCGCAGCCCTGCTGCTCAAGCTGTACTGCATCGACAACGACCACCTGATGGAAACCATCATCAACACCATCCAGCGCATCCCCTACGTACAGTCCACCGAGACCATGATTTCCCTCGACCAGGCCTTCGAACGCCAGGTCTGGGTAAAAGACTTCAAGAGCACTACTTTCCGGAACCTGTAAACAGGCAGCTAAGTAAATGCGTCACTAATTACCTGGTGATAATTATGCGGAAGGACATGTCGGCCGGGCGCTCTCCGGTGTAAAGGTCTGACGTGGTGACGAATACGCTCAGCGAGCCAAGGGTCCATTCATAGTCGATGTAGGTGGTGAAGATGAATTCTCCGCCGCCCTCGGCAGGTACGGATTCCGTGCGCATGGCGGGCAGTGGAGTCCAGATGTCGGCACCGTTGTTTTCGCCGCGGTAGCGGCGCGATACCTGCACGTTGCCTCCGCGAACGACGTCAGCCGTTATTGCCGGGACATCGACTATGGCTTCGAACAGGCCCTGGCCTTCCTGCCAGTCGCTCGACCTTACGTCGAAATCGTACATTTTCATATAGGTACCGCCGGAGTCGATGCCCATGCATCCCGTGAGGAGCAGCCCCAGAGCCGACAGCATGATAAGGATTCTGCTTGCTTTCATTTTGTCGTGTTTTTTGCAAAGATATCCTTTTTTCTTGTTTTTTAAAGCACTATCTTTGCATCCGCACTGAAACTACTGCCACAAGCAGATGAAAAATAAACTTACATCCTACCTTGCCGCGATGACCACCGTGGTCCTCTGGGCAATGTCTTACATCTGGGCCGACCGCCTGCTTGACCTTCAAATTCCGGTTGAATTCTTCGTACCGGTCCGTATCCTCATGGCCGGAGTCCTGCTCTGGTGCTTCAACAAGTTGACGGGGCAGAAAATGAAGATGCAGAAGAAGGACGTCCTGAAGTTCGTGCTTCTCGCCCTCTGCATGCCCTTCATTTATTTCGTGGCGGAGACTTACGGCCTCAAGTTCACCGAGTCGCCTACCATCACCTCCCTCGTCATCGCCACCAATCCCATCTTTGCGATGGTCGTCGGCCTGCTCGTCTTCAGGGAAAAGTTCAGCCGCATCAATGTCCTCGGCGTGTTCATCACCCTTGCCGGACTGTGGATTGTCACCTGGAAGAGCGGCGCGACGGGTGAACTCTTCTGGGTCGGAGTGCTGATACTGTTCATCGCGGTGGCTTCCGAGGTTAGCCAGATAGCCTTTACCAAGTCTCTTTCGAACACTTACGCCCCGTCCGTCATAGTGATGTATCAGTTCCTCCTCGGGGCCGTCTTCTTCCTGCCTCTCTTCCTCGCGAAGGGTGTGTCCGGGTTCGATGCGGCTACGTACATCACTTGGCCCGTGATTTATCCCATCCTGGCCCTTGCCCTGCTGTGCAGCGCTACTGCGTTCACCACCTGGGCCTTCGCCATCAAGAACCTCGGCGTGGCACATACCAGCGTGTTCCTTGCCATCGTTCCGCTGGTGACGGCGCTCATCGCCTTCATTCTCGGCGAGGAGACCCTGAGCCTGCTGCAGTGGGCCGGCCTTGCGGTGGGAATGGTCGGAATATATCTAACTCAACATACATCCAAGCAATAATGGAAATCTTTGTCAAATCAGAAACCGGCCGCCTGCGTGAGGTCGTTCTCGGCCTTCCTGACAGCAACGGCCCGGTTCCCAAGCTGCGCGAAACCTTCGACGCAAAGTCTTATGAATCAGTCCTTAAGGGCGTCTATCCCAAGCAGGAGGACATCACCGCGGAGATGAACGCCTTCGAGGCGGTCCTTCTCAAGTACGGAGTCAAGGTTCACCGCCCGCAGCTCGTAAAGAATTGCAATCAGATCTTCGCCCGCGACGTGGGCTTTGTCATCGACGACAAAATCATCGTTTCCAACGTCATACCCGACCGTCAGGAAGAAATCGACGCCTACGACCAGATTTACCGCCAGATACATTACAAGCAGATTTACAACCTTCCCGAGGCCGTGCATGTGGAGGGTGGTGACGTCGTGCTGTACAACGGCGTGGTGTTCGTGGGACAGTATGCCTTCGAGGATTATCCCGACGTGAAGACAGCCCGCACCAACCGCCTGGCGCTCGACTACCTCAAGATGATATTTCCCAATAAGACCATCATCCCGCTCAACCTGCGCAAGAGCGACACCGACCCTTACGAGGGCATACTCCACCTCGACTGCACCTTCATGCCGGTCGGCCGCGACAAGGCCATCATCTACAAGGGCGGTTTCCTCAATCCCCGCGACGCAGACCACCTGGTCGACATGTTCGGCCGCGACAACGTTTTCGAGCTCACCCGCGAAGAGATGTACTGGATGAATTCCAACATCTTCTCCATCTCCGAGGACGTCGTGGTCATCGAGGAGCATTTCACCCGCCTGGGCAAGCATCTGAGCGAGGTCTGGGGCATGACCGTCGAGACCGTGCCCTACCGCGAAATCTCCAAGATGGGAGGCCTTCTGCGTTGTTCCACCCTTCCTCTCAGGCGCGACTGATTATGGCAAAGCTTGCAATGATTGCGTTCGGAGGCAACGCCCTCCTTCGCGCCGGCCAGAAGGGCACCTGGGACGAGCAGCTCGAGAATGTCGAGCGCACCTGCTCCCAGCTCAGGCACCTTCTCGACAGGGGGTACAACATCGTCATCGGTCACGGCAACGGCCCCCAGGTGGGCAATGTCATGCTCCAGCACGAGGCCGGCGCGCAGGTGTTCGGCCTTCCTGCCATGCCCATGGACTTCTGCGGGGCCGAGACCCAGGGCTCGATAGCCTACCTCATCGAGACCGCCATGGAGAAAGTGCTCCGTGAGGCAGGAAGCGACCGCCGCGTCGTTTCGCTCGTCACCCGCGTCGAGGTCGATGCCGCGGACCCGGCATTCGGCAGTCCCACCAAGCCGGTCGGTCCGTACTATACCGCGCAGGAGGCTGCGCTCAAGCCCGGAGTTTGGAAGGAAGATCCTCGCGGACGCGGCTGGCGCA
>CAMOGR010000038.1 GCA_946614205.1 uncultured Bacteroidales bacterium
CCCAGTCCGCCCAGTCGTGATACCATTCCCGCAGTCGCCCGTCAGCTCCTATTGTGTATGGATGGAGCCTCGGCAAGGTTTCGCGGATTTCGGCTGCAAACCCGGGGTCCGTTCCCAGCGTTTCAGCCGCCGCTGCGGCGTCGGCGAGGCATTCCCTAATAATTGCAAGGTCCGCTGTGGCACCGTACAGCGTTGAACCGGCAAACCCCTCTGGAGTGACGTAGTAGTTTTCGGGAGAAGTGCCGGGAGACGTCATCAGTTCTCCGTCTTTCTCGACGAGCCATTCAAGGCAGAACTCTGCGGCTCCCTTCAGCACTGGATAATCGCGCCGCAGGTCCTCAATGCTCCGGGTGAAGAGCCAATGCTCCCAGATGTGGGTTGCAAGCCACGCTCCGCCCATGTTCCAGTTGGCCCAGGAAGGGTCTCCGTCGCCCAGGCCGACCGGAGTGGCCATGGCCCAGATGTCGCTGTTGTGCCCTGTGCTCCAGCCTCTTGAAGCTCCGAACATGCGCCGGGCGGCATCTGTACCGTTTACGCTCATCGCATGCAGGAACCCCAGCAACGGCTGATGCAGCTCCGGCAGTGCGGTCACTTCGGCAGGCCAGTAGTTCTCTTCGGTGTTGATGTTTATCGTGTAATTGCTGCTCCACGGAGGGTCCATGCTCTCGTTCCACAGGCCCTGCAGGTTGGCGGGTACTCT
This sequence comes from uncultured Bacteroidales bacterium, assembly GCA_946614205.1. The sequence continues at coordinate 701 of CAMOGR010000038.1, forward strand.
TTCCGTGCGTGAGCAGCTCAGCAGCAGGTAGCGTCCGTACTGGAAGTAGAGCGCTTCCAGTTCCGGATTCTGCTCTCCAAGGTCGGTGTAGCGCCGCAGCTGCTCGTCCGTCGGCAGTGCCTTTATCGAGTCGGGGGTGGCGCCTAAGTCGAGCGCCACCCGGTCGAACATGGACCTGTAATCGGCCACGTGACGGCTTAGGAGTCTGTCGGCGCCCTGGCTTGCCGCATTGGCGACGGCGGCGTCTGCGAGCTCCTTGTAGGGCCGTCCCCGGGTTACGGGGTCTTTGTCGGCACCGTTGAAACTGGTGGCGTTGACAAGATACAGAGTGGCGTCGCAGATGCCGCTAAGCACCAGTTTCCCCTCAAGCGTCCTTATGCTTCCGCCGGACGATTCGGCCTGCAGGACCGTCCTGAAGTGAATGCCTCTCTGCGGGTCGTAGAGGTACTGGCCGGGGGCGATTTTACTGTATTCGTAATATCCTGGGTATGAGTGATATGCGGCGTATCCGTCCATCGTCAGGGAATTGTCCTTGCAGCAGAGCCCGTGCGGAAGGGGAGACTCTATGGAGGCGGTGATGTCCATTGGATACTCGGAATGGAGTCTGACCACCAGGACGGAGTCGGGGGCGGAAACGAAGTATTCGGCCCGGAAGGGGACACCGTCGCGCCTGCACTCTACGGTGGCGACGGCCTTCGATATGTCGAGCGTCCGGGAATAGTCGCTCACGGTGCAGTTGCCGTATTGCAAGCGCATGGTTCCCAGTGGCATGTAAGTCTCGCTGAAGTGCCCTTGAAGGCCGTGCTGGAGCCTTTCCGCCGCTGCGTAGTCTTCCCGGTCAAGGGCTTCCCGGACAGCCTTGAGCGCCTCGTTCCCGCTGCCGTCCAGACCGGTGGCGACAAGGTCGGGATGCATTGCGCCACGGTCGGGTTCGCCTGTCCACAACGTAATGTCGTTCAGAGAGATGCGCTCGCACAGCGGGTCGCCGTACACCATGGCGCCGAGCCTTCCGTTGCCGAGCGGAAAGGCCTGTTCGAAAAATTCTGCCGGTTCGTCGTAATGAAGCAGCAGGGAATCATGTACGTGCGGCGTGCAGGAGGTCAGCGAAAGCGTCAGAAAGAGGATAATCCAGAACATAGTTCTGCAAAGATAATCCAAGAGCGGGAAAGTCAAAAAAAATTCGTAACTTCGCACACTTTTTAAGACACTAAATCAACCCTTTATGATAAATAAACACAAGTATTTTGCACCCCAGTCGTGGGTGGAAGCCGTGGAGCTGGAAGACATGCTCCTTACACTTTCTTCGACAGAAGGTGAAGACCTTACAACAGGAGAACTCGACCCTTGGTCTGTCGGGCTGGATTATTAAAATGGAGGACAAGAACATGAAAACCAAGTATTCAGCACTCATTTTCGTTTCCGCGCTTGCGCTCCTTTCCGCTTGCAAGAAAGAGGTTTCGGCTCCTCTCACCCGGGGCCTTGGCAATATCACCGCCTACATCGACAATTCCGGCACCAAGACAGCCTACACCGACGAGACAAAATTCAGCTGGGTGGAGGGCGATGCCGTCCGTGTCGTCGTCACCAATGTCGCCGACGGCCATGTCGACCGTTACTCCCAGTGGGCGCAGTCTTCAGGGGTAGAGGTCGATTTTGACGGAACCACTCCCGACGGAACCACCTGGGAGGCAACGGGATTCGCTATTTATCCTTCCCTCGACCACGGCGGTTCCAAGTCCGAAGGCCTCACCGTCACTCTCCCTTCCGTCTACGAGGTTTCGGGCGACAATTACATGTCCATTATCCCTCTGGTCGGCCGCGCCGACGCCGACAATGCCCTGCGTTACAAGTTCCGCACTGCCGTCGGCATCCTCAAGGTCAGACTGGCCAATGTGCCTGCTGCTGCAAGGCTCCTGACTCTCAACACCACCGTGAATGTCAGCGGAGTATATCCCCTCAACACCGTAGCGTTCGAGAACGGTCTCGGGATGTCCGAGGCCCTGAGCGGAAACACTTCCGTCTCCGTGAAGTTCCCTCAGCACACCCAGGGCAGCGACTTCGCCGTCTACCTTCCCGTTGCTGTCGGAACCATCCCCGCCGGTGCCACGTTCAGCATCTGCACAGAGAACGGTTCGGAGCTTTATACGACTCCCGCGACCGTCAGGGACATTCCCGTACAGCGCGCCAAGCTGCTTGACGTCACGCCTTCCGCCCCCATTACCTATGTCGTCCCCACTGTGGACCTTACTCCCGTAATAGGCGAGTACGACATGGTCACTACCGCAGGCCCCTATTCGAGCAACAGCACTCCCGGCGCCCTCGTCATCGCACAGAGCGACGATGCCTCCAAAGGCAACGTCATGATGACGAAGTTCGCGGGCGTTTCCGGCAAGCAGTACGGCACCTTCGACGGCGAATTCATCACCTTCCCCAAGGACCAGATTTTCGGCGCCAACCCCTACGAGGACGCAGCCGAGAAGCCCTATGTGGCGATTGATTTCTACAAGGAGTCCG
>CAMOGR010000039.1 GCA_946614205.1 uncultured Bacteroidales bacterium
TCCGTCTCCGCCAGCACCAGCTTCCTGCTTGCCGGCGCCAAACCGGGCCCTGAGAAACTGGCAAAGTGCGCCGCTCTCGGCGTCAAGGTAATAAGCGAGGATGAGCTTCGGGCAATGCTGCCCGCCGAGACTCTTCCCGCATCCGAAGAAACCCAATTGTCGCTCTTCTGATGGGAAAAATCGCCGACCTTTTCTCCGACCGCATCTGGGCCATCGACACCGACCGGGAGTCGCCGGGCTACCGCCGCCTCGTGACTTTCGTGAAGATTATCCGCATCACCGTCAACACCTTCGCCGAGAACCGCATGGGTTTCCAGTGCGTCGCACTCAGCTATTTCGTCACCCTTTCATTGATCCCCCTCCTCGCATTCCTGTTTGCTGTTTCCGGCGGTCTCGGTCTCGACGAATACCTGTTCACATTCCTCAATTCCCTGAGTTCGCAGGTCGACTCATCCCTCCTCGGATTGATAGAAGAGAAGGCCGGCAACATTCTGCACATTGCCCAGAGCGGCGGCGTCGGGCTTGTGTCGGCGCTCTCCTTCCTCGGAACCATACTCTGGATGCTCTTCCAGGTCGAGAGGGTTTTCAACAACGTCTGGGGCATACGCAAGATTCCGCGCAAGCTGTACAAGAGAATCGGATTCTACTTCCTGATCCTTTTCCTCATACCGTTCATAGTCATCCTGTTCGGCGCGGGAATTGCCTACTACACCAACGCCGCCAAGTTCCTGGGACTCGACGTTTCGGAACTCAAGTTCCTTACCAAGCTCCTCGGCTATGTGGGCTTCTACGCCATAACCGTCTTCACCCTGTCTGCGATGTACACATTCATTCCGGCAACGGAAGTGAAATACCGGTACGCCCTCTGGTCGGCCCTCGTCGCGGGCTTCATCTTCGTTGTATTCCAGTATCTGTACCTTGAGACCCAGGTCTTCGTGGCCCGTCTCAACACCGTCTACGGAGTCCTGGCTGCAATACCCCTCTTCCTCATCTGGCTCAACTTCAGCTGGCAGATAATCATATACGGTGCAGAGCTTACTTATGGTTTCCAGAATGTCCGCAGTTACGGCATCGAGATTGAAGAGCCCCGCCGCAGAAAAAGGAGGAACAAGAAATGAGCGACGCCAACATAAAAAAAGTCAAACTGGAATACGGACAGCTCCTTCAGCTGGCGGCGGACCGCTGCCGCAGCAGTGAGGAGATTGCCATGATAGAGAAGGCCTTCTCTTTTGCAAGCGAAGCCTACAAGGACGTTGCGCTCCTGAACGGAGAAACTTATATCCTCCATCCTCTGAGGGTTGCAAAGATTGCCGTTTCGTCCATCGGTCTCGGATACAAGTCCATCTGCGCAGCCCTTCTGATTGACGTTCCCGTTTATACCGACTATCGTTTCGACTCCCTGAGGAATCTCTTCGGCGAAAAGATTGCCCATCTTGTCGAGGGCCTGGGGCTGATGCGCAACATACTCGACACCTCCGAAGTCCCTCCCGCATCCGGCGATTCCGAAGATGACGTGCAGGCCGAAAACTTCAAGCGGGTGCTCCTTACCCTCGGCGACGACGTGCGCGTAGTACTCATCAAGCTTGCGGACAGGCTCGACAAATGCCGTCACCTGGAATGCTATCCCAAGCCCAAGGCGGACAAGTACCTCGCCGAAATCAAAGGCATTTTCATACCCCTTGCCCACCGGCTCGGCCTCTACACCGTCAAATCCGAACTGGAGAATATCTGGCTCAGGTATACCGAGCCAGCCGCTTATGCGGAAATCGAAAGCCGGGCGAACCGCGACGTAGCCCAGCGCTCACGCGATATAGACGAATTCATCGCCCCTATCAGCAACGCACTTACCGCATCCGGGCTGAAGTTCGAGATTAAGAAGCGCATCAAGACCCCGTATTCCATCTGGCACAAGATGCGCACCAAGCACGTGAGCTTCGAGCAGGTATACGACCTGTATGCCGTGCGCATCATCTTCGAATCCGAAAACCGCGACGCGGAAGCAGAGCGCAAGACGGCGTTCGACATTTATTCGACAATCGTATCCCTGTACACCGACAAGCCGAACCGCCTGCGCAACTGGATACGCCAGCCCAAGCCCAACGGATACGAAGCGCTCCACTGCACGGTAATGAGCAAGGCCGGTATATGGGTGGAAGTCCAGATACGGTCGAGGAGGATGGATGACATCGCGGAAAAAGGCATCGCGGCGCACTGGACATACAAGCAGGACGGCTATCTGTCCGAAAACGACAGCCAGGTCGACCTGTGGCTGAAGAAAGTCCAGTCCATCATCACCAGCGGAGACGTCGAGGCCCTTGACCTGCTGGACATAGTGCAGGACGAAATATCTTCCAGGACCATCGTGGTCTTCACGCCCAAGGGCGAGCAGCGCACCATACCGAAAGGCTCCACGGTCCTCGATTTCGCATATACGGTCCATACCGGAATCGGAAATCAGGCCATCGCCGCCAAGGTCAACATGAAACTCGTGCCCCTGTCCGGAAAACTGCACAACGGCGACCAGGTGGAAATCATTACCGCCAGCCGTTCCGCACCCAAGCCGGAATGGCTTTCTTTCCTCCAGACCCGCCACGCCCGACACAAGGTTCTCGATTATCTCCGGACGGCCGGCGACGAACAGCTGAAGCGTGGCGAAGAATTCCTGAGGGAGCGCGAAGATGCCCCCTCCAGGGAGATTCCCGTAAGGATTACCCTCCGAGGCACCAACCGCCCCGGTCTGATGGAAGAGATAGAAAACGCCCTGAACCAAATCGACGGCATAGAAGATGTAGTCATTAGCGAATTATGAAGATAAGATTCATACCAGAAATAGTTGCCGCGGCGATATTTATCCCGATGATTTTCGTGCATTCATGCGCGAACACCACGCAGTCGCCCACCGGCGGAGACAAAGACACCATACCGCCGGTAATCATAGGCATTAATCCCCTTCCGGGAGCCGTGAACGTCCCCACGCATAAAACGAAGATAGTCTTCCGATTCGACGAATACGTCACTATCAAGAACCAGAAGAACATTTTCCTGTCCCCGCCTCAGAAAAAGGCGCCGAAGGCCCGTATACGGGACAAGTTCCTTATCGTCCAGTTCGAAGAGCCTCTCGATTCCAACACCACCTACACTCTCAATTTCACCGACGCCATAGCCGACAACAACGAGGGCAACATGTTCCCCGGCTATACCTACGTCTTTTCCACTGGCGACTCGATAGATTCCCTGCTCATTACCGGAAAGGTGCTCGACTGCAACACCCTCAAGCCGGTCAAGGGTGCAACAGCCCTGCTGTACAAGGACTTGTCGGATTCCGCAATCTTCCTTCACAGGCCCGACGCCGCAGTCAAGACCGACGACTGGGGGTATTTCTGTCTCCCCTATCTCGCCGATACCGTATACAGGCTGTACGCTCTCAGGGACAAGAACGACAACAACATCTACGACCCCGACGGCGACCTCGTAGCCTTCGTGGACACTATCATCCGGCCGGTTGTCCAGGTACGCGACACCCTGCCCGAAATGCTGAAGTACGACATGCTGGACACCCTCATGTGCGAGGCCAGGCGCGTCGATTACAAACTGCGCCTGTTCAGGGAGAAACCTACCAAGCAGTTCCTCGTAAACCGCATGCGCACTGCAGACAGGGCCGCTTACATCACTTTCCAGGCCCCATACGTTTGGATAGACTCCCTGTGGATGCGCGGATACAGGGCGGACGAACTGATAACCCAGTTCAACATCCTTCAGGACAGCCTTGAAATATGGGTGAACAGCCGCAAGCCGGCGCCCGACACCCT
>CAMOGR010000040.1 GCA_946614205.1 uncultured Bacteroidales bacterium
CGCGAGCCGGTACACGAGCCGCTGCAGACCGGCCTCAAGGCCATCGACTCCATGATTCCAATCGGCCGCGGCCAGCGCGAGCTCATCATCGGCGACCGCCAGACCGGCAAGACCGCCATCGCAATCGACACCATCATCAACCAGCGCGCCGGCTACCTTTCCGGGAACCCGGTTTACTGCATCTACGTCGCAGTTGGCCAGAAGGGCTCCACCGTCGCCTCCATCGTGCAGACGCTTCGCGAGAAGGGAGCGATGGACTATACCATAGTGGTTGCAGCCACGGCTGCGGATCCTGCCGCCCTCCAGTATTATGCTCCTTTTGCCGGAGCGGCGATAGGGGAGTACTTCCGCGACACCGGCCGTCACGCCCTGGTGGTCTATGACGACCTGAGCAAGCAGGCGGTCGCATACCGAGAGGTGTCCCTCATCCTGCGCCGTCCCTCCGGGCGCGAAGCCTATCCGGGCGACGTATTCTACCTGCACTCCAGGCTTCTGGAGCGTGCCGCCAAGATTATTTCGCAGCAGGAAGTTGCCGAGCAGATGAACGACCTGCCCGAATCCCTTCGCGGCAAGGTGCGCGCCGGCGGTTCCCTCACGGCCCTTCCCATCATCGAAACGCAGGCCGGGGATGTCTCGGCGTACATACCCACCAACGTGATTTCCATTACCGACGGACAGATATACCTTGAGAGCTCTCTGTTCAACGCGGGCTTCCGTCCGGCGGTCAACGTGGGCATAAGCGTTTCCAGGGTCGGCGGCGCCGCTCAGGTCAAGAGCATGAAGAAGGTGGCCGGCACCCTCAAGATAGACCAGGCCCAGTTCAGCGAACTGGAGTCCTTCTCCAAATTCAGCTCCGACCTCGACAAGGTCACGGCCATGGCGCTCGACAAAGGCCGCAAGAACAATCAGCTCCTCATCCAGCCCCAGTATTCGCCCATGCCGGTAGGGGAGCAGGTGGCGGTCCTGTACTGCGGCACCCAGGGACTCATGTCCGGAATAGAGGTCGGTGACGTGCAGGAATTCCAGAAACTGTTTCTGGACAAGATGCGCGCCACACATCAGGACGTGCTTGACGCTTTCGCCGCCGGCGTGGTGACTCCCGAGGCCGAACAGGCGGTCCGCAATACAGCATCCGACATATGTCATCACTTAGGGAAGTAAAAGACCGGATTGCCTCCGTGCGCAGTACGCTGAAGATTACTTCGGCCATGAAGCTTGTCGCCTCGTCCAAGCTTCTCAAGGCCCAGCGTGCCATTGACGCTCTGCGTCCGTACGAGCAGGCCCTGTCGCGCATCGTATCTTCCCTTCCTGCCGGAGGAACCGCCGAAAGCGAAGCCCGAGGGGACCTTCCCACCGTGCTGCTCGCCTTTTCCGGCAACACTTCCATGTGCGGTGCATTCAATTCGAATGTAATAAAACTCACGCTCCAGACGCTCCGCTCCTGCGAGGGGCCTGTGCAGGTATGGGCGTTCGGACGCAAGATGGCCGACGCCCTGCGCAAGAACGGTACTCCTGCGGTGCGTGACTTCAGTTCCCTCGCAGGCTCGCCGTCCTCCGCCGGGGCTGCCGGCATCAGCGCCGAACTGCGTTCCCTGTACGGGGAAGGCAGGATCGGCCGTGTGCTGCTGGTCTACAATCACTTCGTGAGCACGGGGCGGCAGGAACCGCGAGTTGAGGCTTTTCTCCCGTATTCCGCGCCCGCCGGCGAAGGCGACTACGTTCCTGCCGATGACCTATATTATATTTATGAACCTTCTGCAGAGGCTCTTGCCCGGAGCCTTGTCCCTCAGGTGCTCGACCTCAGGCTGTATGCCGCGCTGCTCGATTCGGCCGCTGCCGAACATGCGGCGCGCATGGTTGCCATGCAGGCAGCAACGGACAACGCCGAAGAACTGCTCTCCGAACTTACATTGGAATATAACAAGGGCCGTCAGCAAAAGATTACTTCAGAGATTTTGGACCTTATAGGCGGTGAAACTCAATCTTAAACAAACTTTTATAAAAATTTTAATAAAATATTATAAGCTAAATGTTGGGTTTTGCTTGTAATTATTAAGCAATATACCACCGTTTTCTTAAAGATTTTCTTTAAAATTTCTTAAAAAGCCTTCCGGATGCTTTCGGAGGGCTTTTTTGAAATATTTGTTTATTCAAAAATAAATTTCTAAATTGCGCCAATAAATTTGCCCTGAGCTGAAATTGCCCGCCCGGCGGGTTTTTGGAAAGGCTAAAGTATAGTTAGTTATATTATTGTTTAATTAAAAAAACTGCTTATGAAAAAAGCTAGACTGTTCATCAGCGCCCTGTTCCTGCTGTTGACGGCCACCCTCTCCGCCCAGAACATCAAAGTGGCGGGAAGTGTCCGTGACGCATCGACAGGCGAAGGTGTTCCGTTTGCTTCCGTCGTGGTCAAAGGCACGATGAACGGAGTTGCATCCGACGCAAACGGTATCTACTCAATCAACGCACCCGCTGACGGAATCCTCGAATTCTCCGCTATCGGCTACAAGGCCAAGGACGTGGAGATTGCAGGCAAGACCGCTATCGACATCGTCCTCGAGCCCGACAACGAGCTCCTTGACGAGACCATCGTCGTGGCCTACGGTACTGCCACCAAGAGTTCCTTCACCGGTTCTGCCGCCATGGTCGACAGCGAGACTATCTCCAAGAAGCTGACCAGCAAGGTTACCAGCGCCCTCGCAGGTACCACTCCCGGCGTGCAGGTGATTTCCTCCAGCGGCGACCCGACAGGCGGCAGCCCCACCATCCGCATCCGCGGTATCGGTTCCATGAGCGCAAGCTCCAGCCCGCTTATCATCGTTGACGGTGCTCCTTATGAAGGTGCGATTTCCGACATCAACCCCAACGACGTAGAGTCCATGTCCGTCCTCAAGGACGCAGCTGCATCGGCTATCTACGGTCACCGCGGTGCAAACGGTGTCATCCTCATCACTACCAAGAAGGGTAAGTCCGGTGAGGCCCAGGTTCGTTTCGATGCCCGTTTCGGCTCGAACTCCCGCCTCATCCCCCAGTACGACGTGATTTCCGACCCTGCCGAGTACTATGAGACCTACTACAAGATGATGTACAACAGGTACTACTACTCCGGCCACTCCGTAGCAGAGTCCTATGCCTATGCAGACGCCAACCTCTTCGACGACAAGAACGGCGGTCTTGGTTACAAGGTCTACACCGTGCCCGAGGGCCAGAAACTCATCGGTACCAACTTCAAGATCAACCCCAAGGCTACCCTCGGCTACAGC
>CAMOGR010000041.1 GCA_946614205.1 uncultured Bacteroidales bacterium
CACCACCTTGTCGGAGCGCATTTTCTCCGCCGTCTCCGATTCCTGGGACGAGGAGCGCCGCCTGTCCGCCCTGCAGAAACTCCTGCTCGAGGAGCAGGTCTTCCTCCAGCCGCGCCTGACGCTCGGCGATGTGGCCGAAAAGCTCGACTCCAACACTTCATACGTCTCGCGGCTTGTCAACAATGCCTACAATCTCGGTTTCCCCGAGTTTATCAATACCCTGCGTATCGATTACGCCGAGCAGTACATCCTGAATCACAGGGAGGCCAAGCAGGATGAAATCGCCTCCAAATGCGGTTTCCTCAGTGCCTCATCCTTCAACAACACGTTCAAGAAGATTACGGGCATGACTCCCAAGGTCTGGGTCGCCAGCGTTGACAGGGACAACAAGGAACATTCCTGATGAGAGACCTGTCCAAATACAACGTCCTGATGGTGGACGACGTTCCTGTCAACCTCCTTCTGGTAAGCAAGATGCTTGCGCCTTACAATTTCCGCGTCAGGCTTGCCGGCAACGGGCAGGAAGCCCTGGAGATGGTGGCCCGCAAGATTCCCGACCTCATCCTTCTCGATATGCTCATGCCCGGGATGGACGGTTTCGAGGTGCTGAGACGCCTTAAGGCTAATCCGGCATGGGCGGGTATCCGCGTCATCGTGCTTTCCGCACTCAACTCCAACGAGGACATAGTGAGGGCCTACGGTCTGGGTGCGAAGGATTTCATTACCAAGCCGATATTGATGGAGAAGCTGATTCACAGCGTCGATCTTCAGCTTCAGGAACTGGAGCTTGGCAGAAAAGATTTGGCAAATAAATAAAAGTTGCTTATATTTGCCGTCCCAAAGGGAGATTAGCTCAGCTGGTTTAGAGCACCTGCCTTACAAGCAGGGGGTCGACGGTTCGAGTCCGCCATCGCCCACAAGGAGAAACCTCTTCGATTCCGGAGAGGTTTTTTTATATCAACCCCTTGAATCTTTCCGGAATGCGCACGAGGATGCGGATGCCGGCCATTGACGGCTTGTTCCAGGCCCAGGGCGGGCGGCAGACGGTTTGCATGCAGCGGGCGAACGCCGTGGCGCGCCTGAAGTCTCTGACGGGCAGCTTTGAGACCGTGCCGAGCAGGCGGTAACGCTTGCCGAGATGCCTGCTCCACCCGCGCGAGCCGAGGTCTTCGTCGGCAATTCTGGCCAATACGTCGGCGGCGTCTACGCACCCGAAATGGAAGAGGTACAGGCCTTTGAGTATATGGAAGTTACTGCCGCGCACCCGGTGGAATCCGCTGCCCCAGGCACCTCTGCCGCACAGAATGGATGCCTTGGTATAGCGGGTCGACAACATGGCGAAAGACCTTTGCGACAGCACGGGGCGCGAGCGGTCAAGTTCGCTCTCGTCCCCGATTCTCTGCACTACGTCGCAGCCCAGGGGCGAGAAGCATATCCGTCCTTCGGTATTCAGGCCCGAAAGGTATTCCGGAAGCGACACTCCGAGGGAGGGATCGGGGACTATGAATTCGTCCACGTCCGTTCCGAGCACGAAATCGTAAGAATCGAGCAGTTCATCGGCCTTTGCCGACAGCAGTGCGATGCGCCCCCTGTCCGACTTGCTGACAGTCCCTTCGATACGCGGGACCGCGGTGACGTTGCATCCGGCGGTAAACCCGGGCGGTGTCTGGTCGAGTCCGTCGAAGAATATCCACAGATTCTCTTTACCGAGCTGTGAGCCATACCATTCCACCCATTTGCGCAGGAAGAACTCGCTGCCGCGGACCATGGTTATTGCGCATATACGCTTCTGCATGGGTCCAAAGGTACATTTTTATTTCGGAAATTGCCAAAGAATTGCTAAATTTGAAAGATTTATGCGTTTAGCCGAATTCCTTGTCAAATGGCGCAGAGTACTCCTTGCCCTGACGATAGCGCTTGCTGTCGTTTGCGGGTTCTTTATTCCGCGGCTCAACGTCATTTACGAGATAGCATACTTCCTGCCGGACGATTCTCCTGTCAAGAAGGGAGTTGACCGCGTGACGAGGGAATTCCCGGGTCTCGACCTGCAGAACAACATGCTCTACGTGATGTTCGAGAATCTGGATAACGCAGGCAGTACCGAGAGGGAGCTGTCCCGTTTCACCACCGGCATGGCGCTTATGAGCCTCAGGGAATCAGGCGAATATACATTGTTTCAGTATCTGCCAGTGACCGGTGCGGACGTGCGTGCCGTCAAGGCGGCGATAGAGGAACACTGGGGCGACAACGTCGTGGTGGAACTCGACCTGGACAAGAACATGCCGGCCGACATAGTGCCGATGATAATCCTCGGCGCCGTTCTCGTGCTGATTATCCTTCTGGTCATGTGCCAGTCGTTCATGGAGGTTTTCCTTTTCCTCGCCTCCATGCTGATTGCCGTGGTCATCAACATGGGCAGCTGCTACCTTATGAGTGGTGTTTCGTATCTGACGGTCACCATGGCGGGAGTGCTCCAGATGATCCTTTCGATGGACTATTCCATCATCCTGACAAACCGTTACCGTCAGGAGAAGCTTCTTGCCCCCGATAAGGAAAAGGCCATGGCAATGGCCATTCACGGCTCCGCCCGTTCCATCTTCAGCAGCGCCCTTACTACGATAGTCAGCCTCCTGATGCTCATGTTCATGCGGGTCAAGATTGGCGCCGACCTCGGTTGGGTGCTGTCCAAGGGAGTGCTGTGCAGCCTGATATGCAACCTTACCGTGCTGCCTTCTTTCATTCTCGCGTGTGACGGTGCAATAGCAGCTACCAGCAAGAAGATACCGACTCTGCCCTTCGGTCGTCTCGCGCGTGCCCAGATCAAGCTCAGGATTCCTCTTACGGTGCTGTTCGTTGCCATTTTCGTTGCCGCCGCCATTCTCCAGAAGCGTACGGAAATATCCTTCTCGGCAGTATGGGAAACTCCGATATCCAAGATATTCCCTCCGCAGAACCCCATGGTGCTGCTGTACGACAATACTGACGAGATGGCCGTCCCGTCCATGATGGACACCCTGGACCGGGACCCTGCCGTGCAGTCCGTTCTCAGCTATCCGTCCCTGATGCTTACCGGCTATACGGCTTCCGAGATGGCCTCCCGCTACGGCAACCTGTCTCCGATGGTGAACGAGGACATTCTGCGTCTGGTTTATTATGCGAGCGCCCATCCCGAACGGAACGAGCGGCTCTCGTTCCGGGAATTGGAGAAGGCTATCGCGGACTTGTCTTCGAAGGGCATGCTGCCCGAGGGCTATGACATGGACTCGATGCTCAAGGACCTTGCTCCCAAGGCTCCTGCGGCCCCGGTGGTCCGGCGTCCTTCCCCGGAACTGCCGGAGGCTCCTTCTGCAGGGTCAGCCCCGACAATTCCCGCCCCGGCCGTCGATACTTCCTTGTCTGCGGCCCCCGTCCCCGACAGTCTTTCCGCGGTTCTTCCACCATCGGACTCCACCGTGCGCGATACCCTTGCCGTAGCTGCGGACAGC